>NZ_WXWT01000416.1:0-11973 GCF_009904725.1 Vibrio sp. V43_P6S15P86 | reverse complement strand
GTGCAAATATAATTGATATTGCCTCTTCATAAGTCTATGACTTTTTAAGTTTATGACATTTTTGAAGGGGCAATTTTATATCTGCTTTAGGATGAGGTGCTTGCCACTATTTCGGTTTAATCTAATACTGATTGAATAATATCGAATGCTTCTTCTATTTTTTGGCTAGGGATAATGCCAAATCCAAATAAGAGGGCATTAAAATGATTGTTGATAGAAAAATGCGATGATGGATAAACCGCTACATTGGATGAAGCAAGCTTATTCGCCATTTTTGTCGCGCCCCCCGATACTTCCGCTGCTATATATAACCCACCTCGGCTCGGAATACGTTGTAATCAATCCACTTTGTCAATTAATTGAGTGAGTTTATGGTATCTTTTGCCATAAGCTTTATTCATATTAACTATAGTGACGATGTCACTATTTTAAAAAACAGAAGAGGCTCATTATAGAGCCTCTTTTTAGTGTGATGGATATCTGCAACCACCATACTTCCTTATCAACTCATCATTCAGCAAGTCGCCAACTAGAATCGGAAACTTTTTAGTTTCATCCTTGTAGGGAAGATTGCCTCAATAGCTGGCTCTTTCAATTGTTAGCAGAGACGCTCATAACTGTTTTGTTTGAGCAATTCGGTTAAGTCGCCTTGACCATACTTTAGAGTTGCTTGGTGTTTTTGATGTCGAATGACCTGATCAAAAGTAGGTCGAGTCACTGAACGAAAAACGCCCACGGGTACGGGAAAGTCTGGATAGTTCAAGTCAGCAAGCGCATAAGCATAGTATGACTCCTCGCATTGACTGGAGTGGAGCAAAAGGTTCGGGGCCTCTGATTCGACAATCTCGAAGCCAAACCCTTTATTGATCAACGCTTTTGAATGTGTTTTACCAAACAATAACGGTTCATTATCTGAGAGATAAAGTAGATGTTCGCTTCTATTAGCTGGGCCGTTGTAAGGTTCGTGCACTTTATCGTTAAAAATGACGCAGTTTTGCAGGATTTCAACTACAGCAGTGCCCGAATGCGCGGCAGCAGCCTCTAACACCATCGTCATGTGTGTAGGATCATTGTCCGATGTTCGTGCTATGAACGTAGCACCTGCGGATGCTGCTAATGCCAGAGGTTTAAGCGCTTGATCGGGAGAACCTTCAGGACTCGACTTAGAAATGAAGCCCTGTTCGCTTGTCGGGGAAAATTGGCCTTTGGTCAGTCCATAGACAGCATTATTAAAAAGCAAAATTTTAATGTCTTGGTTGCGTCGAATCGCGTGAATAAAGTGATTACCGCCAATACTCAGTGCGTCACCATCGCCAGTTACAACCCAAACATCTAACTCTGGATTGCTAGCTTTTACACCAGTAGCGATGGCAGGGGCACGGCCGTGAATCGTATGAAATCCATAAGTATCGAGATAATAAGGAAAACGAGATGAGCAGCCAATCCCTGAGATGAATACGGTGTTCTCTTTAGTTCGACCTAATCGTGCTAGAACGGATTGCATCGTTTTTAATACGTTAAAATCACCACAGCCTCGACACCATTTGACTTCAACATCAGATGCGAAATCTTTGCGGTTGAGTACCTTAGTCGTCATTTTTAATATCCTTCAGGTGGTGGTTAATAGACTCAATAACCTCGTGAACTTTGAATGGTAACCCCTTAACTTGGGTTACGGAGCGTGCAGAAATGGCATATTGTGAGCGAATCACTTTGACGAGTTGTTGGTTATTCAACTCAAAAACAAGCACATGTTTGAATTGGCTAATGATCTCTTCCAAATTGATTGGAAACGGGTTTAGATACTTAATATGGGCGTGAGCAACCGATGCTCCTTGCTTTCTCAGATGCTCAATTGCGGTCGACACAGAACCTTGCGTGCCTCCCCAACTTAGCACTAGCAGTGAGTCTTGAGTACTGCCTGTTAGCGTTTGTTTAGGGATGAAATGGCAGATGTTATTTATTTTTTTTGCTCTTTCATCAGTCATGCGCTGGTGGTTTTCAGGATCATGAGAAGGGTTGCCTGTAATCGCTTGCTTTTCCAATCCTCCAATGCGGTGCATTTTCTCTTTTGTACCAGGCGTGACCCACTCTCTGCTGTAATACACGTCATCACGGGCATAGGGATAAAACGGGCTTATGTTTGCTTTTGTTGCCTCGGCAGTGAGCTTAATCTCATCAGGGTTGGGCACGAGCCAAGATTCGGAGCCGTTTGCTAAGTAACCGTCACTCAATAAGATCACTGGCGTCATAAATGTAGTGGCAATTCGACATGCCTCGATTGCCATATCAAAGCAGTCTGCAGGAGAGGCAGGAGCCAACACTGGGAGTGGTGAATCCCCATTTCTACCATACAAAGACAAAAGCAAGTCTGATTGCTCTGTTTTAGTCGGTAGACCAGTTGAGGGGCCTCCACGTTGTACGTTGATAACAACCATTGGCAACTCCGCCATTACGGCAAGGTTAATGGTCTCTGCTTTCAAACATAATCCAGGGCCAGACGTTGATGTGACTCCTAAACCGCCAGCATAAGATGCGCCTAAAGCTGAACAAGCAGCTGCAATCTCATCTTCTGCTTGGAATGTCGTAACCCCAAAGTGTTGATAGGTTGATAGCGTGTGTAGAATATCTGAGGCGGGTGTTATGGGGTACGAGCCCAAAAATAGCTGGCGTTGGAGTTTTTCTGCTGCGCATATTAACCCAAGCGATAATGCTTCGTTCCCTGAAACAGTACGATACAAGCCTGCTTTATCTGCTACGGGAGCAACCTGAAAACAGTCGCTGAATATTTCGGTTGTTTCAGCATAATTAAATCCCGACTTTATGGCTAAAGTGTTTGCCTCTCTCACTTGCGAATTGTCAGCGAATTTATTATTTAGCCATTCAATGGTCGGTTCTAGCGGACGGCTGTAAATCCATAAAACAATACCAAGCATAAAAAAGTTTTTGCTTCGCTTCACTACTTTAGGCGCAATGTTTAACTCAGAAAGAGATTGAACGGTTAAACGCGTAAAACTGTCACTAATCATTCGATAATCTGCGAGGCTACCATCGCTCAATGGGTTAGATTCATAGCCAGCAAGCTCAAGGTTTTTTTTATTAAAACCATCGAGATCAATAAGCACCAAACCGCCTTCAACGAGTTGTGAGATTTTGGTTTTTAATGCAGCGGCATTCAGAGCGATTAAGACTGAAAAATCGTCGCCAGGAGTATAAATCTCTGTTGAGGCAAATTGCATCTGAAAAGCCGATACTCCAGATGTGGTTCCTGCCGGAGCCCTTATCTCAGCTGGATAATTAGGTAACGTCATGACATCGTTTCCTTGTTTCGACGAGTTGTCTGAAAAGCGTTCTCCAAGTAATTGGATACCATCTCCAGAATCGCCAGCAAAACAGATCACTTCGCGTTTAAGTTGAATTATTGTCATTAAAACCTCTTACCGTGTTAGAGCAAGTTCAGTATGTTTCATTGCACTTAATGAGATGCAATGGAATTAAAGGTTGGAGAAAATGCCGTAAGCCCGAGCATTCTGAGTGTAGAGTTAATGGTGTTGGCTTTATTTGTCGTCTCTGAGGTCAGTAGAAATATCCATAGCTAGGTATGCTTTTCCGAAATACTAGAAAAGTTTGCATGACACAAAAATACTTTTTCTGTCATATTAGATGTGATTATTTTTCATTAATTGTGAGCGTTATGGATAAGTTGTCATTAATAAAGTTGTTTGTATCTGTTGTGGACTTAGGGAACTTTACAGCAGTCGCGAATCAATTAGGGCAGTCGCCTTCTACTGTTAGTAAAGCGATTGCTCGCCTAGAACAGGATTTGGGTGTTCGTTTAGTGCACCGTACAACACGTCAACTCCAGCTCACTGAAGTGGGATTTAACTACCTTGAGACGGCAAGAGAAGTGATCAACTTGCTCAAAAGTAGTGAAGAGCAGCTTCATCAAAGTATTGCATCTCCGTTTGGTACACTTCGTGTCAGCCTTCCTTTATCGTTCGGGCAAAACTATATAACTCCGCTGATTCCAGAGTTTTGCGAACGTTACCCTGAAGTGAAGTTGGATCTTAGCTTTTCCGATGAATACACCAGTATATTGGAGAGTGGGATGGACGTTGCTATTCGAAGCGGGAGACTAAATGACAGCAACCTGATTGCGAGGCGATTATGTCCTATTGATATGGGTATGTTTGCCAGTCCGGAGTACATAAAGAAGTTTGGTCGGCCTCAGAGTGTTGAAGCGCTTAACCAGCACAAATGGATAATGTACCGCTATAAACAATCGGGGCGCTTGCTTACCTTGACGATGCCTTTAGATGGGCAATTAGTAGAATTTAGTCCTACACATCAAGTGACAGTAGACAATGGTTATGCGATGGCCTCTTTAGCGAGTTTAGGAGCAGGGATTGCACTGATGCCCCAATATCTTGCTCGAGACTTAGTACAGCAAGGTAAACTGATGTTGGTTTCTGAACCTCAAAGAACCGATGGTCAAGGTGTCTATATATACTATCCAAGTCGTAAGTTTGTGCCCGCGAAAGTAAAAGTATTTATCGACTATATTATTCATAAACTGGATGAGCAGGGAGAGGCGATCAACAGCAGTTGGATGCTGAACCATTAAAGCTCTTACTGGAGGATGATAGCTTTTTCTGAAGTCTAAGCGTGTTACGTGCCAGTAAGTTTGCTACATTCAGTTGTGCTCACAAAAATATTAACTCATGGGTCTGTAAACAAAGATTCGCATCATTAAGAGCCACATATAGCGGCTCTTTTTTGTCCTGAACTTGGAAAGTGGTGACAGGTCTTGAAGCGCTCAGAGGGTTACGAGGACTCGCTTCAGATAAATGAAGAAAGATCGAACCGAAGTATTTTATTGCCGATTTGACTGCCTATACCGTTGCCATTCCGCTGTTAATTCTGCTTTTTCTTTTCTCGCTGCAATTAGCATTTCTATATTAACGTCAGTGTTTGGGTGCTTTTGAATGTATCGCTCGTAATCAACCGGAATACCATTAATGTGCAGTTCAAGGTGTAAATGCGGCCCTGTTGTTCTTCCTGTGTTACCCGTTTTTCCTATCACTTGTCCTCGACTGATCTTTTCACCAACGTGGACGTGGCGTTGAGATAAGTGTAGGTAGCGTGATACTGCACCATTTGTGTGGCGGATATTAATGTAGTTGCCCGCAAAACGGTTGTAACGAGACTTTAAAACGATGCCATCAGCAATACTACGAATCGGTGTACCTACTGGTGTTGCATAGTCAGTGCCTAAGTGCGGAGTCGTTATATTAGTTACTGGGTGTGTTCGTTTTAAGTCATAGCCAGAGCTTACTCTGTAGCTTTTATCAAAGGGATCGGAAAATCGGAGTTTATTTTTTATTGACACGCCATGCTCATCAAATATGTTGCCTTGCCCATCATTGATAATAAATAAATCGGTTTTACTACCTAAATAGTAAAAAGAACTAATATAGGTTTCATTTCTACTATTTAACTTAGTTCTTAAGATAAAATGGTCATCTCTCTTAACTGAATCAATAATATTAAAGTTACTTTTAATAAGGGCCAATAGCAAGTTGATCTCTTTTTGACTCACTCCTGATTTTAATAATGAAGCGACAAAAGAGTATTCAACGACACCGATAGTGATTTTTTCCCTACGAGTATTCTTTTTAATTGGTGGCTGCACATTCTCACTTTCGAATTCTAAAGGCTTGATGGTAGGTAGCCTATCCACAGGAGTGAGGAAGTAGTGAGAAAGCGATACGCTAATCAATATGATTAACGCAGTAGTGATAAGGGCTACGGTAGGAGCTTGCACACTCCTTTTTATTATTAAAATAGTCATTAGTTTTGTTGGTTTATCAATACTGACAGTTGTGCGCAAAGTATAATATTTTAAATAAAAACTAGCATTAAAGCATGAGTAATTCCTCTGTTTTAACTAAGTGAATAATTATAGGTGATGATTTTAATTTAATAATTTAGTAAAAGTGACGGTTGGTCTGGTGTTTTTGGCTTTTTAAATGGTGTTATTGTCACGTTGAGAAAATATTTTACAATAATATAATCTCGGCAAAATATATTTTGCCAAATTACTATGTTCGCTAAAAATACGCTGAAATTAACATTAGGTCTTACGCTTACATCTCTTTTATTGAGTGCATGTGGTGGTGGTGATGGAGGAGACAACACACCTCCAGCTAGAAGCAAAGGAAGCATTTCCGGTATGGTTTTTGACGCCCCTGTAAATGGCGCAAAGATTGAGGTTTTCGAGTTCAAAAATGGAAACTTAGGCCGGAAGTTGGCTAACACGACGTCTGATGCGTTCGGAAACTATCTGCTAGAGTTTGAATCGTCTTCAATGCCTCTTTTTGTTGTTGCAAAAGAGGGGAGTTATACCGACCCGTTTACGAATGAAACGGTATCAGTGAGCAATGCGAAGACACTTAAATTTGAAGGTGTTGTGAACTTTAAAGAGGGGAGTGAGCAAAAGTTAATGCTTACTCCGCTGTCGAACTTGGCAGCAGGCTTGGCAAAGTACAAAATTTCTCAAGGACCCACAGATGAGAGTGCCTTTTCAACCGCTTTGGATAGTATCAATAGCATGTATGGGTTTGACGTAAATGAGACCAAACCTATTGATATAACCAAAGGTGGGCAAAGCAGTTTTGCTAGTGCTGGGCATCAATACGGCGCTTTATTAACTGCATACTCGTCTTACTCTTACGATCTTATAAAAAAATACGGCAACAGCGATAACGTCTACACTTCAATGCATTTTGCTGACATCCAATATCGGGATGTTATTGCAGATGGTGTTCTTGATGGTCTTGAAGTGAGCCAGACTTCAGGAGCAGTGACTCCCCTCAGCTTTGGACAGAAAAAGATAAATAGCGACATTTATACACGTGATTTATCTCAGCATGTTCTGATCGTGGTAAACGATCCAAGTGTCAATATCTCTGGTACTGATGCCGCAGACTATGTCGACTTTAGTAAGAAGCTTAATGACTTAGGTACATATGGCAGTACTGATGGCGTCATTCCACCGCGAGATGGTACGGATATCGATACAGATGCGCCAATAGTTACTCGTACGGACAGTGACGCGCTCGCTGGCACCGATAAAGTTGATCTAAAGATTGTAGATGATATCGGCGTAGAAGACGTATCCGCCTTTATTCAGTATCAGGTTAATGGCTCTTGGTCTGGTGAATTTCAATGTAACGACATACAAGATTTTGGAAGCACATTCTGTTCGGTAGAATTTGATGATTTTGAAGTTGGCCTTCGAGAGACCAACGTTAAAGTTAACATTAATACCAAAGAGATCGATAGTGCAGATATGAACCCTGCCACAGGGCTCTCAAACGTAACAGCAGCACGGTTAGTCTTATATACAGCGGATGTACTGGGTAATGAGTTAATTCCAGGCAGCCATTCGGGTCTTCATATCAACTTTGAATGGGATAACGATGCGCCTGTTATCGATATTACATCGGCGAGTGCAATTAATAACCAACTTAAAGAATACGTTCTGAAAGGGGTTGTAAAAGAAAGCTCGCAAGAGATTAGTTCGGTCAGTATTTCATTTAAAGATGGCTTACATGAGGGCGTCACATGTTCTCCTGTCACTGTAGAGTCTGGAAATGCTTGTGAGTTTAGTAAGGCTTACCCAACTGATGAATTCCTATCTACGACGGTCTTTGAGGTTCGAGCGAAGGATAGCAAAGGCAATACGGGCGCTGCGCAGCATGCAGTAAGTCGTGACGATCAAGCACCAGCACAGACGATAACCTATCCTGAAGGTACGTCAATGACGTACGTAAATGTGGGTTTAGATGGTGAACGAACCACTTACGATGGTATCTACTCTCAAGATACGTACACCCCAGACAATGTTCAAGCGAGCCGCGATTTCTTGAAGATTGACTATGCGTACGCAAGTATAGGGATTCAGAATTCATTAAAAGGGATAGATTTTAGTAACTTCAACGCTAATTTATTGAAAGAGAATAAAATCCCTTATGTTCGTGTGAAAGTATCAGACGTAAATACAGATACGGTTTTAGGTTCCAACGCCAATAAGCTTAAGCTCGTCGTCAAGTACTACGTAAGCCAAAATAACGATAATAATTACTCACTTCAGCAAGTTATTGATACAACCGCATCGGATGATGACTACATCGCAAAAATTCCGCACGAAACGCTGTTAGATAGCAATGGGCGAGTAGAGGATGTCATCTATTATATTCCATTTGTAAGAGATATTTTGGGTGACAGCTTTAAATCGGTATCAGAAAACAGTAGTCAAAAGTTAGTCATTCAAACCGTCGATGAGTCTGATAACGAAAGCACTCCAAGAGAAGTATATTTTAGAAGTAGCTTTGATCTGCCAACTATAAAAGTGGTGACACCATTTATTGGTGCGCGAGCGCAACTTGAAGGGTTGAGTCCAAATGGTGAATTCACTTCACTTGCGAGTTGTACCACTATCCAACAATTGGAAAGTGATCAATCAATGGCTCTTGACGTCGCGAGTTGTGAAACCACAACTGACGTAGTGAATTATGACTTCATGCGTGTTCGTTTAATTGGTATCGAAGGCAGCGAGCCATACTACTATCAATGGAAAAGAGATCCAGGAACCAAAAAAGTAACGGTTGATTTAAACAAGGTCAATATTGGCGTGTACTTTAAGCTCAATGGCTCTCAGACTTACTATATTACTGAACTATCGACATATCAGACTAGCTTGTTTGATTTCCAGTGGGATCAAGTCACTGCCGGAGAGAAAACTTCTGAGCGTGCGATTCAAATTCTTGATGAGGTGCGCTACGCGTTATCTGGCACGAACAACAACTCATTCTTTGGGTTTGATCCAACGGTTGTGCCTTATGCAACTAACGAAATGCTTGCTACCAAAGCGATTCCAGAAAAGCCATCAAACGATTATCTACACCGATTTCTTGTCGAAGCTATCGATAGTATTGCTCAAGGAATGCCGAGAAATAACTCATTAGATTTTGCCTCCGCTATTTACGATGATTTGAGCTTTGATGGAAAAGCGGATGGTATTGGTGTTGGTGGACGTCAGGTTATGCTCGATTCTTATCAATTCGGTTCCGATACTTATCGAAAGGATTTAGCGCAATCGTATTACGAAATCATGGCGAGCAAATACGGTATTGAGACCAATATCGCGCAGCTCTATGCTGATGATATTTCGATGGCTAATCCTAACTTAAATGGTAAGAACATTTTTGATACAGAGGGTAGCAGTATCGATATCTTGCCTCCACAGCCAAAATTAACGATTGAAAGCGGTCGAGAGACGATGGTTGGCAATAAGCTTTATATTGCTGGTGAAGTTGTTTCTAAAATTGTCCTAGACGATCCTTCTGGTATTGTAGAAACCGACGCTTATGGTCCGAAGTTTAGCACGATGTGGTATCAAGCCAGTGAGCCAAACATTGAAATACCGTTGGACATCAACATTGTAGAGAACCCTGGCAACAGCAATGCTTATCGAAAAGAGTACCTCTTTACCCTTAACTCTCAGTCTAGTGAACTAAAAGATATTGTAGAGTTTGCTGTGGAAACCAGTGCCATGGACCCACATGGCAATGCGTATGGTTACGATGGAAAAGCTCCGTTTATAGAAACGGTATTTATTGATAATGATTTCCCTAAAACGAGTTACCTCCCACCTAATGACGTCGACGGTAAACCTGTAGAAGACGGTATTTATTTAAATGCCAAAAATACCCATGAATTGACCTTCAAGGTTGAAGATGTTGTGGGTGACAAGCTTTCTTCAAGAGGTCTTGTTTTCTACCAGCAAACGGGTGAAAAAGTCACATACACATCAGAGGACTTTGCGAATAACTCGAAAGACGCCTTTAAAGTCAAATTATGTACTGGGGAGCTTTGTTCAAATCAAGGCGCGACGATTTACCCAGGTGATGGTGATTGGTTAGTCGTTGCAGCGGCAGAGGATAATTTAGGTAACTCCGTTTCAGAGTTAACTAGCACGGCTCCGAGATTCAATATTCGTATCGACTCTGAAGCTCCTATTGTAAAAAGTGAGCAGATTCAAAGCCGTTTAGGCGGTAACAACCAATGGACACCTGTCATTGATTGGGGGACGTTAAGCCCCGGCAATAATGTAAAAATAGATCTTCGCCGAGGGTCTGGTCAGGCTCTGACATTAGAAAGCTGTGACCCTCTAACAGAGACGTGTGACGTACCATACCTAGTTGGTGAACAGCCTGACGTCAAAGTCCAACTGGTTTCAAAAGCATTTGATTACGATGAATGGAATGAATTTTACGTCACTGCGACGGACAACGCTTACCCTGCCAATGTTAGTACAACAGGGAAATTCACATTCCAAGTCGATAACAAAGGCCCTGAAATCATCCTAAATACGCCTTGGGTTGAAGACACATTGTCCAAAGAGAACTATGTCATAGGGCGTGAGTTCAACGTGCGATTTAAATCCGTAATAGACGATTCAGACCTTGAGCAAGTCTCGCTGTATCAAAGTGGTAAAGATTCGCCAATTAAGACAATTGTGCCAACGGATTCATCTAAAGAGTTTGTCATGTCTCTTATCAAGAGTGACACAGATAAAATCGACATTTCTGAAGATGAAAAAACAACGTCATTGTATGTAAAAGCAACCGATATTTATGGTTTTGAGTCTAGTTCTAACGCGCACAAGGTTATTCTTGATCGTGATGGACCAACATTAGGATTAAGTGGTTTCAATGCGAATGACTACTACTTAGGTAACTATGTCTTTGACCTAACGGCGCTAGACCTAAATGCAAACGGTGATGTTTCAATTAATGGCGTAAATCGAGAAAGTCTAGAGTATTGGACGTTTAGCGATCTGGAACCATTACCTGGCTCTCCTGGTACAAAAATCAATGAGGATCTCAAAGTGAGCCTTGGTGATTTAGGTACGGGTACACACAAGATTCGTTTAAAAGGGGCTGATGTTCGTGGCAACACAACCTTAACCAGTGATGAGCAAGATTTTACCGTAAAAGTATACAACTCCATCCCGCAGGTGACTCTGGCGATGAGTTACACGGATGGAACGCCAATTACAAACAACACCATCTATCAAGATGGGAATATCGTACTTACGCTTGATATTGTTGATGATAGTGGCGTTGATCGAATTGACTCAACGTATAGATTCTCTGGAGAGCAAAACGGGACTAACTTTACGTTCTCAGAAACCGCAGATGGCACTTGGACGGCAACGCTGCTTTCTACACAAATTGCCAAAGATGGTAACTATGAACTTGATATAAAGGTTTATAACAAAGTTCGTTACCTTGACGAAAAAGACAGAAAGGTTGGAAAAGTAAACCAAACCTTTAGCGTACAGCGTGAAGGCGTGGTTCTCTCGGTTGCAAGTCCGCTGGACTTCCAAAACTACTTATCTGATGGTGTTCTTGATGTCACCTTTACTACATTGAGTGCGGTCAAAGCCAAAACGTTAGAGTGTTGGGTTCGTGAAGAGTACAACTCTCTAGATGCACCACCAACTAATGAGCAACCAACTTCTGGTGTTATCAACGTATCGCAAGAACCTTACAGTTGTAGTGTCAATGTTGGGCAAAACATGACGAAAGCACCTGTCACTTTGATCACTAAAACCTTGGGTACAAATGGGCGTGAAACGATCAACAAGTTCAATTTTTCGATGGTGGATATTGATGCACCAACAGTCGTTGATGGTAACTCATACAGTTTTAAAGGAAGTGATGTTTGGTTTGATGAAGCTTTGAAGAAGAAGATGCTCACATTTGAGCTCTCTTTCAATGATGCTTTGTCAGGCGTGAATACTGAAAGTTCAGATAAATATCCAAAGTTGGTTCGTAATCTTGGCAACAAAGCTTATACACCAACGACCTGTGCCAAAGGTGTTGGAAATATCAAGTGTACGTA
>NZ_WXWT01000054.1:0-6553 GCF_009904725.1 Vibrio sp. V43_P6S15P86 | reverse complement strand
ATTATTAACAACCATATCACTGATTATATGGTGTGCATCGAGAGTGCCTGACTTAAGGTTCAGAGGGTGGGACATTCTAATATCGGCACTGGCTAACTTATAAGAGTCAGTTTGGCGAAATACATCACCTTCAAACTCTTTCACCGTATTGCTAGGGTTCGCTTCTTGTATTTTCACTATTTGTTCTTCCCTTTTGTTCTTAGAGCATCGGCGCACTCTCCCTCTTTTTTGCCAGCAACTCTTTTACAAATCTTACACCTAACAGGCTTTTTATCTTTTTCTTCATTTGCCTTTGCAGAGTTCTTTCCTGACTGAGCAGACTCACCGGTATTATGTTTTACTTTTGCTGGGTATGTTTTTTCACCCTTACCTAAGATGCGAGCAAAAAGCTTATCAAACTCGCCCATCGCTTCTTTTAGTTTGTCCGGCACCATCTTATCGATGATTTTTACCTCATCCGCTAACTTTAAGAAATACGCACCGAGCTCATCTGCGCCCATTCTGTTTGCGTATGAAGCCAACTCGGTTGCCACTTCAATACAAGGTTTTAGAACATCGGTAACAATCTGGCTGGTTTGTTTCGCGTAATCCACCCAATCTAACGTGCGCAAAAATTTTTCTGGATCGCCTTTACCCATGCCTCTTAAAACGGCCAGCAAAGTATCTTTTGATGTTCCTTTACCGCCTTTTAGCGCAACTTTACATGTGCCTTTAACCGCACTACCAAACGTAGGAACACAGCCGACAAGGGTAAGTGAAAGTGCTAACCAATTTTCGGGCTTATCACGCTCTTCTTCACTCAACAAAGTCATAATGTTCGCAGATAAATCGCGTACATCAGCAGCTTGGTCTACAACAGGAATCATCGTCAGCGCTGTATTGGCGATGATCTGCTCTACAGAAGCATCATCGTTGAAATCACCAAGAATCACACCCCAAATCCAACTGGCCGCACCAGACATTCGCGTCCAAGCATTTTCCCAGAAACCAACTTCACCTTTCTTTGTTTCTTCAATGATCAGTTGAGCGTTCGCACTTGGATTAAAGTTTGGATTGGTCTTGGTTGGGACATTTGGCATAAAATCGCGGCTGTCCTCGCCGTACTCTATAGCAAACTCCCCCGGAGCAACCCCACCAACCGATGCTTTACCGTTGTTGTCTAGTGTTCCTTCAAACACCGCGCCAGATTGATCTGTGAGAGTGTATGTTGCGCCTTGAACGGGTTCACCATCTGAGTATGAGAGATACAAATCAACCGTATACGTCCCTTCCTGATCTTCTGTAACAGAAACCGATGGGTTTTGTGCACCGCCCAAGCACATGGTGTTGGCTTTGTTCATGGTCATTTGATCGGACAGGCGACATACGCCCTTACCTTCAAACTTAACCGTTGGTGAAGCTGAAATGAATTTTGCTTCGGCTTCTATCGTGCCTGAGGCAACGCCTTTTCTGTCACCGCCCGCATCGCCAGTACTTTTTGAGAACGTACTGCCCTTGATAGCAACACTGTTACCGCCATCCATAGAGACCGTCGTAGTCCCACCAGCAAGGTCTGCTGATTTAGCATTGTTGCCATAAGGGATAGGAACGACTGGCTTGCCGACCTTAGTTAAACAAACATCTGGGAGCGTTGCATTCGCTTCACCACCTGAGCCTTTATGAACTATCGAAAGTCCATTCGCACCAACTGTTACGCCCATAACCAATCCATTTGAATTTTATTGATTGAATGATAAAAGAGATCGCACATTGCAATCTCTCTAAATGACTAGTGAATTTCACTAAAAGACCAGTGATATTCACAGCAAACCTTAAAACTGGCAGAAGATCTCATTTTTAGATTTCTGGTTATCTATACACTTCAAGCAGTTGCTGGAATTTTAAGTCTATGACGATGTAGGTTGCCGCATACATAAGCGCAAACGTAATCGCACTAAGACTCAAGATCAGCTTGGGTGAAATTACCCTTTTTAACGGCTTCTTTAGGTATTTAGCTTTAAGGTTGATTAAAGAAACTTTTTCTTGTTCTGCTAGGCGGTCATCTCGCACTAATCGATAAATGGTGCTGCCAATTTCCGCTAACTTTTCGTTACCACGCTCTTCACGGCCGTACTTGCCTTGGAAACCAAGTTGAAGCAATAAATAGAGAAACTCTATAACGTGACGGTATTTGCGAGGGTCGGCTTTTAAGCGATCGAGAATAACGAAAAACTTGTCACCACCAGATGTTTCGTTATGGAATTCAGACAGTAAGCTGTTCTGGCTCCAGTGACTATTTGCCCCCCATTCTTGCCGACAAACAGATTCATCAATCGCCGCACACAAGCAGTAACGAATAACAAGAACCGAAGCACGATCGAGCTCCATTTCATTAAGTTTTCGTTCGCCTTTTCGAATCTCACGTGCCACTTGTTCACGAAACGGCATCGGGTCATCAAGCCAAGGGATCGAAGACATGCAAGACAGACTGGCGATCAACCATGAGAATTGATCTACCAGCGGGTTAATGCCCATGTTGTCGATAGATAGATCTTGTACTGCGATGTTTCTCGATAAGTCAGGCGCTGGCATTACCTCCATTGGTTTGCCAGGCTCTGGTTGGAATAAGACTACGGTGACGTCTGTTTCTGCGTAACTCATAGACGAACGGCCCAAAGTTGCAATGATAAGTTAGCGAAATCGCCCGCAACGTGAATCGCAATCGCAGCAGTGTTCTTCAATGCCATCCACTCTTCGCCCGTTTTATCGAGCTCGAAATAGGTATAGCCAGCGTGATACGGCAGCGCGCGTGGCACAACTGGCATTGGTTTGATCTCAATCCCAGGCAGTTGAAGGTTAATCAAGTCGCGAATGTTATCGATTGAGCCGATCTTCGTTTGGCTGACAAACTGGGTATGCAGGACATCCAAGGTTACGTCGGCTTTAACTGCGAGGATAAAGGTCGTCGTATCAATGATCTTATTGTCAGGTATCGCTGCCGTTCTGATGCCATAGTTCTGATCTTTTAAGGTCAGTGGAATTGCTCTTTGTTCAGACATCACGCTCAATGTCATTTTCGCACTGTCTAGAACGCGAGAAAGACAGCTAGTAAGATCACCATGATTGTATTTAGTAAACTCAATAGGTCGGCGTGTCGTCGAGCACAGCGTCGAAAGCTCGCCCTCTGCCTGAAGAAGAATTCGATACAAAGACTCAGGGTGTACAGCTTCTGTGTTTGCAAAATGCCAAAACAAGGGTTCGTATCTATTGAGCGCTTGCAATAGCATAAAGTCAGAAACTGATGATACGCCTTGTTGATCCACCACTCCCAGTCGCTGAACTATGGATTCTGCGCGGTGCTTGAGCATAGAAGCAAACTCCGTCGCGAACTTATTAAGTACCGTAGATGCGTGAATATCAATACAGGTAGGAATGAAACTATCATCTAAGATCACGCTACCATCTGGCTTCACTTCCGAGATCTTGAGGATCGGAATAGACGTGTAAGCACTTTTATCTTCATGATCGTACATTAGGCAAAAGTTAAGCTTACCGACAACGATATTTGCCATGTCTTCCGAATCATAACAAGCATCAACCGCTTCTTGAGATTCCATCGTATAACGTGCACCGTCTTTTTTAGTGCCAAATAACTCAGAACGTTCCGATGGTAACGGACAGCACAAATAAACCACTTTATCGGCAATCGAAGGATCCACATCTTTCACTTCTGGTAGTTCAGCGAGCAGTGGAAGCTCAAATGGCGTGCGGTCTTGTAGGATGCCTTCTGCACGCGTAATACCAATTTTACCGAGGGCTAGCAGTTGTGAATTTATTTCCAAACGCTTAATCCCCCAATGTAAAGGAGATGCGTTGTTGCTCAACATGCTCGACAGTTTACTTTGCGAACGATCGAGTTGTTGAAAATGCTGCGGCTTCATGAACATTCCATCTTGCCAAACAACTGGATTGTATAAAGACATGTTTCTATCCCTTAAAAGTAAACCTGTTCAATGCCGCGAGTATTATCAGAAATTAACTCACTGCCTTCTAACTTGAGCTTGATGTAGTACTCGCTCTTCTCTTCAATAACTTCAACTTTACGCCATGACGAACCATCAATATCACGAAAGGCCACAGAAAAACCGACGGCACGAGTGTCAGGGTCTAGCGTTAGCATTTCATGAACTTTTCCACCTGGCTGTATTTGATATTCATAACGTTTGATGTACTCATCACCCAACGATGCTTTATCGTTTTCAAACAGCGCAAAAAAATCTAAGCTCCGGAATAAAACTGGCGAATTTAATTCGTGAAGGCGGAGAATGACCGGAGATGACTGCCCCCCATCTCTCACATTGAGTACAGGTGACGCCTCAATAACCAATTCAATGGACGAAGTTTCTGGTGTGATACCCGTGGACTCTTTAAATTGATCCCACATGGAACAACCGGATAACATGGCAAATCCGAGTAATACGGCGATACTACGCATGGTTTCCCTTAATCACTTTGTTATAGTTTTTCTTAATCAGCCCTTTTAAGGATGTTTCGTTGAGCAGGCGACGATTGTTAGAGTAGAAATCTAAATATTCGCCCCACAGTTTTGACTTCGTTGAGAACAAAGATTGACTCGCCACTTTGTTAGCAAATGCAACGGGATCGTTCGTCTCTGATTGTTCTAAAATGAGCTCATTCAGCGCTTTATTAAACGTGACTTGGTGGTCGTTCAACTCATCAAGCATTTGTTCTACCAGTTCATTTGGAGCCAGTAGATGTTGGCTATTGAGAGTCAGCATCAGCTCCGCAATGTTAGAGTTAGACTCACTCGTACTCTGCTCTTCTTTCAAGGACTCTACTTCGTGTAATTCTTTCTGCAGGTTATCAATACATAAGCGCAAACAAGTGCCCATTTGTTTGAACAACTGAGCTTCATGCGTCATTAGCTCAGGATTTCTTATACCCAAACCATCAAAAAACGCTTGTGCTATATCTTGAGAACAGGCGGTTGCTTCGATTCCCGCTTGCTCTTTAGTCGTACTGTTTATCGTAGGTTCTGCAGCAGGCATTTGAAGTGGCTGATTAGCTTGAGAAGAGGGAGTAAATGACTGTGTCATCTCTTCCCATTTTGAGCCTTTAGCAGTATGTTCGACGATAGCAGTATGTTCGACGATCGTCTCGGTGGAGTTAGGTGCATGATGCTGTCTTTGAACTGCCCTATCTAGAATCGTCGTTTGGGGTTGAACCGTCTCTTCTGAGACAATATCTTCTCTATATGGCGTACCGTTCTCTACCCCTAACGAACCCTTTATTGATGCGTTACTCTTGGTCTCCGTAGCCATCCAATCTTCAGGGATGAGGCTTGGCTGATCGAACTCGGAGTATATGCTGAAACTGTCATCGACCACCTGACGTGTGCTTTCCACCGTTTTAGGCTGTTCAGGTTCTGGATGCTCATCGTCACGAATCAAATAATCATCATCTCGCTGCATTGAAAAGTTAAGGTGCGCAACAGGATCATGACAATCAATGTCATCCTGTTTAGTCTCCATAAACAAATCTTCTAAAGCGCCTACTTTTTCTTCTTCTTCGACAACTGCGTCTCCGAGGCTAACCAAAGGATCATTGGATACTCTCTCAGGGGCTATATCAGCGGCAATGTCTTGTGTCGAGGTAACATGCTCCAGAGAAACGCCAATTTCATATTGCCCTAAAGAAATGATATCGCCATCGACTATCGCAACAGGTTGATTTTTGAGTATTTTGTTTCCGTTAACCATAGTGCCATTAGTGGATACGTCACTAATATAGTAGGTATCTCCATACACACTGATCAGGCAATGAGTGCCTGATATAAAGCGGTTGTGATCGGTTAAAGACACACTACAACTTGGTGAACGCCCTATTGAACCACCACTCTCGGGCATTTCAATGTGCTTGACACCTGTGTATTCCTCTGGGCATTTAGAAATAAATAGAACTAGCTGATTTGAGTGCATCTATATACCTCAAAATAGCATAGAAACAGACAGTTCAAGCCCACCTATCCCATCATTGATAACTGGGAGAATATAAGAGGCTTGAGGAATGATTTGTATATGAGCATCTGGGTTACTACCTAGCTTAATGACCGTACCAACGGCGATAACTGCACCCAGCTCGAACTGATCGATGTCCTCGACACTCTTATAGCGGTAACCTTCTGGGTCAACTTGCCAACGGTTTGAATATTGTGAGTAACCTGCAGATAAACCAGCACCTACGTACGGTGTGAAAACGCTCCAAGAAGCCAGCGCATATTGCGGTACAACACGAAGTTCATAGTTAGTTACTTCTTGATATAGACCGCTAGCTGGCGCTTCGATATCTTCTGCTAGGTAGTTAAGCCCTAACCACCAGCGCCAACGGTTATTATTTTCATCAATGGGGCGAGAATGGACCAAGCCAAACCTTAGAGTGTCTTGTTCACCACTGTTACCTTCTTCGTAATTAATGCTATCGATAGTCAACATACTGGCAGAGAGTCCATATCGCTCCCCTTTTGCCATTGCAAAAGAAGAAAATAGACACATGG
>NZ_WXWT01000234.1:0-6564 GCF_009904725.1 Vibrio sp. V43_P6S15P86 | reverse complement strand
AGGCATAATCGTGGGTACTCTTTCAGGGCTGGTCGTTAATGCTTTTCATGCTGATAACTTTCTGCGCCCAGAGCCAAAAGAAGCACTTCAGACACATGCTTGTTGCCAACACCAGACAGACCGACACACGCCTCTTGAACAACGTGCAATCAATCTACAAGGCGCATTTTGGAAATGGCTTATTGTGCCTGCTAGTGTCGTTGCTTTGTTAATATCTTTCCAAATCGATATTAATCAGCTGTTGTCTTTGCAGGCCAATACCATTGAATGGCTGGGCGCTATCTTCGCGGTGATCACAATGTCGTTGTGGGCGATGACAAAAGAGCTCGGCGATTATCAGTCAACGGTCTCTGAAGATGAAAAAATCGTGGACTCACACCCGATTCAAAAAGCAGCCCAAGATACGAATTTCGTCAGTGCTTGGGTGATCGTGGCGTTTCTGGCGTTTGAACTGACGACCTATTTTTCTGGAATCGACCTCGTAGAAACCTTTTCTCATTGGGGGATATGGATGCCATTAGCTGGCTTAGCCATTGGGATGCTACCTGGTTGTGGTCCGCAAATTCTAGTCACCAGCCTTTACATCTCTGGTGCAGCGCCACTTTCGGCGCAGTTGGCAAATGCGATTTCCAATGATGGTGACGCCCTATTCCCCGCCATTGCTATGGCACCGAAAGCCGCTTTGGTCGCGACTATTTATTCGTCCATTCCTGCTTTTATTGTTGGATACGGGTATTACTTTTTATTCGAGTTCTAACGCTCAGGACGTCAAAATAAGAAAGGAGCCACAGTAGGCCCCTTTCTTGTTTTTATAATCGAACGATTTGCTGCACGTTATGCCGTGACGATCGCTTTCGCATTTAACCCTTTATCCACGCTCACCATTAATAACTGACAAGGTTCTTGGTTTAGCTTTTCTCCTGTCCAGTAATCATACCAATCCATCGGTTGATCAGACGTCAGCGTAAATTCCATCGCACCGTAGCTGGCATAGTTAAACAAGCAGTGAAGGTCATTCTTCGTCGTTAGTTTTAAAAACGCATGATTTAAACTCAAAGCCGTGAACTTTGCTGACTCTTGGTTACGTTGTTGACGTAGCATGAGCTTAGCCAATGTCTTCTTTGCAAATGGCGTAATCTCAGGGAGCGGATCGCCAGACAGCAGCAAACCACCACACGCCAATAACACCGTGCGATGAAATTCATACTCTTCTCTGGATGCGGCTTGATTAGCTAATGACGTGAATGTCGCGCAATCCGGATCAATTTGCCACAGTTTTCGATGCTGCCAACTACGGTAAAAGGTTTCTTTGGCTATCTGCTCGAAACGACGACTATGGCGTTCTACGTCATCAGAAACACGCATTGCATCCACAAGCCCTAGAGATGGCCACATTGGCGCGTTGCAACCTAAAAGCCACGCATCACCAGCGCCTTTAGCAATCGCTTCCATTCCTAAGCGATACGCCTCAACGCCTGTAATACCAGATTGTTTACGCACACCTTTTAAGGTGCCCCAATAGTTCGCGTCTAGCTTGAACAATTCAACGCCCCACTCTTGTCTCATAACAGAGACCACATTCGTCAGATGGTCTTGCACTTCTGGATTTGAGGTATCGAGTATGTACCAAGGCGTGCAGCGCCAACCACCGTATGTGACATCTTCTGCTTTAAGTAAGCTTCCATCTTTGTGACGAACAAACCACTCTGGGTGTTGTTTGAAGATCTCCGACTCAGGTTGAGCAATAAAGGGTGCCATCCAAATTGCCGGCTTTTTGCCTTTTGCACGGATACTATGAATGAGCTCTTTCACACCACCAGAAAACTTATCCGATGGGATTAACCAATCGCCCATAAAGGCTTGATAGCCATCATCCAGAAGTACCCACTCTAGGTCTTCAAGCTTACCTTGCATGCAATCAACGTTCTGCATGATGTTTTGCTCTGTCACGTCTGCGTAGTAGGCATACCACGAACACCAACCGACAGGCGCATCTTGTGTCACACCTTGGCGAACAGGATGATGCTCTGCAATCATCTCGCCATAGATTTGATAAAGCTCAGACAGAGATTGGCCACAGAGTACCGCCACGGACTCAAGTTGATTACTTTCCCAATCCGCCACTTGAGTAAACTCACCATCAATCGCGGCAGATAAAACCCAATGTCCATCACGCAGTACAACATCAAAATAGCCCGCAAAACGGTGACATGAAGTAAAGCCAAACAAGGTATAGCCAGCCGAGCCTTCCACCACTAAATAGTTGTAGTAACGCTTAGGGGCATCTTTGGGATAGATTCGATAAGAAGGGTTGTTGTCTGGACAGCGACCAATATCAACGGGATGGCTAACCGTTCCCGCTGTTTGCGCTAGCATTTGGAAGCCATCGCCAATCACATTGGCCTCGTGCTCGTATAAAAACGGCATCTCGAACAACACTTCACGGTCGGTAAACGTTTTATTGTGAAGCCCAGCAAAAGAAAAATGTAATTGATTACCCTCAACTTCAACTTGGAAGTCGTTGTTATTCACTGTGACCTCAGTGTGATTTGCCAATTGAATGCTCTGAGCCATAAAGAGTCTACTCACTTAATTATTATTGTTTAGCTTGGCGCATTATCTCCTGCTTGTCTCACCCAATTCGTTACCATCATCACGAATCCTACTGTCGTTTAGCGTCACAAATTTATTATTGAGATAACGCTCACTGAAATTTTGGTTAAAAAAATACCAGCCCGAAGGCTGGTATTTCGATTGATGTGAATTGCGTTAATTAAGCAACTTCGATTGGGCCACCGAATGAAGTCACTGGCGGTACTTTGCCGGTGAACTTCTCGAAGTCTACGATACATGTGTTCGCAGAAGTCGCCTGCGCAAGCTCAGAAGAGCCAATGTCTTGCGTTAGCGTGTTAGGGTCACCGTAAGTACAGATTGCGCCCTCTTTCTCGTTTAGAGGACCGTACCATGCACCTTCTTCGATACGAATAACGCCACGTGGGTAGCTGTCAGTAAGAACAGCACCAGCTAATAGCTGACCACGACCGTTGAATACGCGCACTAAGTCACCGTCTTTGATGCCTTTCGCTTTCGCATCCGCTGGGTTGATGTAAACAGGCTCACGACCTTGCACCGCGTAAGTTGCACGGAACTCTTCAGATTCACACATCTGAGAGTGCAGACGCTTGTCTGGGTGACAAGACTGCAACCAGAATGGGTATTTATCTGAACCAGGGCCACCGTGTGAACGCTCTGATTTTTCGAACCACATTGGGTGTTCTTGACAGTGTTCGTAGCCGTAACGGCCGATCTTACGAGACGTGATCTCGATGAAACCAGACGGCGTACCTAGTGGGTTAAGCTCAGGGTCTTTACGGAAGTCCGCATGACGAACCCAAGGTTTACCTTCACCGAAGTCTAGTACGCTCTTCTCCCAGAACTCATTGAATTCTGGCATTTCAAACTTACCTTCGTTCGCTTTCTTACAATCGTTGTAAAGGCTTTCGATCCATTCCATCTCGCTCATACCACGAGTGTATTCTTCGCGGCGACCAAAACGCTGAGTTAGTTCACTCATGATTTGGAAGTCAGGCTTAGATTGGAACAATGGATCAACTAGGCGATGCATCGCAATCAGACCTTTGTTCGAGTATGAACCGTATACGTCGATGTCGTTACGTTCCCATTGCGTACACGCCGGTAGAACGATATCTGAGAAACGACATGTCGCAGTCCAAGCAAACTCGATCGTTACAACCGTTTGAAGTTTGCGGAACGCTTTCTTCATGCGGTTACGATCTTGATGGTGGTGCCATGGGTTACAACCCGAGATAACCATCATCTTGAAGTCTGGCAGTTTCACTTTACCGCCGTTGTAGTTGATCTCTTTGCCAGGTTCTAGCAGACAGTCGATCCAACGTGCAACTGGGATAGTACGACTGTAACCGTTAAAGTCGTTGTTGTCCCACTTCGGTTTCATACCTTGGTCAAGGTTACGAGGGAAACCACCAGGGCCCGCGAAACCAGTAGAAGGCACACCGATACTTGAGTAATGGTGACCGTAAGAGATACCACCGCCAGGTAGACCGATTTGACCAACCATTGCAGCAACCACAGCCGCTGCCCAGTATGGCTGCTCACCGTGCTCTTGACGCTGGATACACCAACCCATCAGGATCTGTGTACGACCGCTGACTAGCATGCGTGCGAATTCACGGATCTTGTCCGCTTTCACGCCACAAATCGCTGCTGCCCATTCGGGCGTCTTCTCTACTTTGTCTTTTGTCTTACCTTGAACGTATTGAATGAACTCTTCAAAGCCTAGACAGTAAGTATCAATGAACTTCTTATCGTACAGGTTTTCGTTGTACAACACGTGTGCCACAGCGAGCATGAACGCTACGTCTGTCAGCGGGTTGATGTACAAGTGATCGTTCTCTAAGTAGCGCTGAGTCTTGTTCTTCACTGGGTCTACAGATAGAACGTTGATCTCACCTTTCGCTACTTTTTCTTTTAGTTGTGCCAGGTACTTAAACGACTCATGCGTTTCACAGTTCCAACCTACTTGAAGGTTTTTCACTGGGTCGTTAGCCCAAAGAACGATGTTGTCAGAGTTCTCTAGGATTTCAGACCAAGACGTACCTTGTGCGTAAACTTCGGTTGAACCAAGTACGTAAGGCATGATGGTTTGACCTGCACCCGTCGAGTAGTCACCTACTTTCGTGATAAAGTTGCCGTGCATACCCACTGCACGTTGCATGTGCGCGGTACAGTTGTTGAATGAACCTGTTTGGTTCCAACCTGTTTGACCTGCGTGTAGCGCCCATGGACCGTAGTCTTTTTGAATACGTTCTAGTTCGCGGTAGAACAAATCTAGCGCTTCATCCCAAGTCACGCGGATGAAACGGTTGTTACCGCGAGTATCGGCGCTGTATTTGTGTTTCTTCAACCAATCTAGACGAACCATTGGGTAACGTACACGTGAAGGGCTGTAAATAATGCCCTTGATGCCGTTTAGCATTTCAGTTGGGTTTTTGTCTAGCTCTAGCGGTTTGATCTCTTGAACTTTACCCGCGTAGATGTGGGCGCGGAACGCGCCCCAGTGAGAACCTGTTACTTTCCAAGTACCTGTCGTCTCAACAGCATTGGCAGAGGCTGATGCCAATAAGCTAGGACCAATAACTGACGCTGCACTTGTGGTTGCTACACCTTTAAGAAAACTTCTTCGTGTAATAGCCATTTAAATTACTCCAATCCGACGCTTATTAGTGGTGACCTTCAGCATAATCTGAAGAGTGTTTCTGTAGATACTTCAAGATCAGGGCTTCACTGTCTGTATCTAGGTTAACGAACGCCAACATACCGTCGAACATACCTGGCCAGGTGTTCGCGTCGAAGTGCGCTTCCGCAGGTTGCGTGTGACATACAGAACAGTTGGTCTTGTACGCTTCACGAGATTTTTCCCAAACAGGATTGATGTCGTTCAGCATAGACTCTTTCTTAAGCCATACTTTCGCTGCCACTTTTTCCCATGGAAGACCCGTTAGCTCATCCACTTTTTTCTCACCAGTCGTCACAATGTTGCTATCTGTCGCTGCTTCTTTCATCAGAGACGCAGTCGCAATGTTCTTACCGAAGTCTTCTTGAATTACGCGACCAAAGCCTTTCGCTTTACGCCAGCCATCGATTTCGATTTCAACAAACTCGCCTTTGTCTTCAAGAACTTTAACGGTCGATGCTGGGTTAAGAAGACCGGCTTCTTTAGTGCCTTGTGCATCAAAGTAAATAGGTAGGTGACGAACACTCACCAGTTGCTGACCTACAGAGTAATCTGTATTTGAAGTCATACCTTCTAGGTCACCCACGATACCGCCGATGCTGTCCATACCTGCTGGCAGGTTATGCGCGATACCTTTATGACAGTCAACACAGCTTTGATCTTTCTCTGCTGCTTGCTTCATTTGGATACGAGCGGTTGGAGACATTTGCTCGAAATCCATCGATTCGTAGTTGTGACAGTTCTTACACTCTAAAGATTTGTTTGCCGAGAAACGATCCCATTCGTGTTTCGCAAGTTCGATACGACGCTCTTCGAACACACCCGGTTCGTCGTAGTTGCCAAATACTTGTGCAAATACCTCTTTAGAAGCTTGCATCTTACGAGCAATTTTGTCTGTCCAGTTATGAGGAACGTGACAGTCAGGGCAAGTAGCACGAACGCCTGAATGGTTTTTCCAGTGAACCGTTTCTTGCAGCTCAACGTACACGTTGTCACGCATTGTGTGACAACTAATACAGAATTCTTCTGTGTTGGTTGCTTCTAGAGCGGTGTTAAAGCCACCCCAAAAGATAACACCTGCAATGAAGCCGCCCATAGTCAGCACACCTAGGCTGATATGTACAGCTGGGCGCGTCATGGTACGCCACAGTTTAATGATTAATGATTTCATTATTTGCTCTCTTAAAATCTTTTCAAAAGTGTGGTTATGAGCTCACAGGCTTACATGCCGTGAGCGCCTGGAGGTCCAAAGAAGAACACTTGCAACATCCAAACGATGAACCCGTAAC
>NZ_WXWT01000217.1:0-6570 GCF_009904725.1 Vibrio sp. V43_P6S15P86 | reverse complement strand
GTTTCTATCAAGTAACTAATCTGGAGCCAAAACATGTCTCACGAAGATGAATATCTATCAGTAGAAGAATTAATTGAGATTCAAAAGGAAGAGACTCGCGATATCATTGCAGCATTGCTAGAAGATGGCAGCGATCCAGATTCGCTATACGAAATCGAGCACCACCTGTTTGCAGAAGATTTTGACACGCTAGAAAAAGCGGTAGTTGAAGCATTCAAGATGGGCTTTGAAGTGCTTGAAGCGGAAGAAACTGAAGATGAAGATGGCAACAAGTTGCTTTGCTGTGACGCAACCATGGAATCAGCATTAGACGCAGAAGCCATTGATGCGCAAGTTGAAAAACTGATTCACTTGGCAGAAAAATACGACATCATCTATGACGGTTGGGGTACGTACTACGAAGGCGAAGATGCGCTTTACCCTGAAGAGGATGAAGACGACGAGTAATCAAAGCTCACTACTTTTGGAAAAACCAGCGTTTAACGCTGGTTTTTTTATACCTTGAAAAACTGACGAATGTGGAGGCGATAAATAATTCACATTGAGTTTATAGGGGATTTCTCCCTATAATGCGTGAAAATTGATCTAGCTCAAGGTGTATATGCAACTCTCACTCGCCGGTTTATGGCAAGTCTCTCCACTGACGGACCTTTCTATCCCACAGGATGACATTACTTTCCCTGCTCCTTTGAGTCAGGTATTGCCAGTTGAAATGACAGAAGAAGCAATTCGTCAGCAAGAGTGGCACCTGATGCATGACATTGAAGTGGACGAATCCATGATGGCATTCCCAGCGGTAGAAATGGTGTTGGGTGGTGTGGATTACCATGCAGAAGTGCGTTTGAACGGAGTAGCATTGTTCGACTGTGACGGTTCTCAAAATGTCTACAAGAAAGACATTCGTCCGTTCATGCAAATGGGGCGTAACCGCTTTGAAATCTTGTTCTTAGAGGAAGAAGAGGATCTTCTGTTTGATGAAGATAAACCTGAGCTGTGCTCTCTGTCCGATCATGAATATAAAAAAAGTGATGAGCGCTTAGGGGTATGGCAAGAACCGTATCTGCAGTTCATTCGCAATGTACGTTTAGACCGCGTGGCAACCGAGCAGATTTGGCACCACGGTGGTGGTTGCGAGTTTAAAGTAGACTTGTACTATCAAACTTTTGCGCCGGGTCTGGTCTCTGCATCGGTTAAGTTCAATGGTATGACTTACCATATTCCTATTGATGTCCGAGCGGAGCATGCGAGCGCTTTATTCCAGATCGAAGCGCCAAAGTATGCCGATCTTACTGATCCTGATCCAAGTGCTCTCTACCAGTTGTCTGTTGAGTTGGATGGGCAGCACCAAAACTTCACTGTTGCCTTGAGCCAGGAGCTTTGTGTTACCCATGTTGTGCTTTAACGTCTAATAATATTATCTATTACAGCATCTTAAGCATTACGACTTCACATGCATCATGCCCTGTTTGTCCAAGCGGGGCATCGAAATGCTCAAAGCCTAGCTTTTCATACAAGCTTACCGCTTCTCTCAGACATTCAGTTGTCTCTAAATAGCACTGCTGATACCCAAATTGTTTCGCCAATTGTAAGCTCAATGCGACGATGCGTTTGGCTAAACCGTGCCCTCGTGTTTGAGGTAAGAAGTACATCTTTTGTAGTTCACACACATTTGGCTCGCCAGCTAAAGGGGCAAAGCCACCGCCCCCAACGATCTCTCCGCGATGTTCAATGACCCAGTAGGCGGCCCCGCATTGATTGTAAACCGAATACATATCATCAAGCGTTGGATCGGCCACACCATAACCTTTGTCTGCGGTTAAGCCGTATTCTGCAGAGACTTTACGAATCACATCTGCGACTTGCGGGTTGTCTGCTTTAGTAAGAGGTCGAAGAACGTATTCCTCAGACTGACACACTTTTGTTAGCCCTTTTAGGTAAGTCTCTAGACCAAGTTTGAGTTGCTCTTGCTCGCTGTCATCGAGTTGGGTAAGCAGTTGTTCAAAGAAGTGGTTTTGCTGTTGGTCCAGTTGCGATAACGCCTGTTGGCCTTGCTCTGTAATCGCGACGAGTTGACTACGTTTGTCTTTTGGGTTTTCGATGCTCTCGACCAAACCTAATTTAATCAAACCAGTAACGGTTCGGCTCGCGTTGGACTTGTCGACATTAAGCTGCTGTGCCAGCTGATTGATGGTCAATGGCTGCAATTGGATTTCACCTAATGCGTGCGCTTGTACCGGGGTAAGAGCGACATCGCCGCATTGTTTATCGAGCATACCAAGCAATCGGACGGCTTGACGGGAGTAGTGTCGGAGTTGACGAGCGTTCATTATCACTTACCTCTAAAAATAAAGTTGCGCACCGCAATTAAGTTAATTGCGGTGCGCAACTTTGTCAATGATAAATGTCATTTGGCTCGTTAGGAGACGTAGTGAGCCTCCATGTTTAAGCGTAGTGATGTAAACAAAACTGCGGTGCTGGAGTTTTTGCTGATGATTTACGCATCCATACTTTCTCGTGGAAGTAGTAAGCCACCGTATTCAAACTCGGCTCTAGCATCGCCATTACGCCGCCGACAAATGCATCACCTGTTAGTAAGTAAACCACGGTAAAAGCGACGCTGAAGTGCACGGTCGCAAAGCTTGCGGTTTTTAATTTGGTCATCCACTGACGAGCTTTAAGTGCTGGGACTTTTGCCCATGCCTTTTCATGAAAGTAGAAGGCTACGGTGTTCACTGAAGGCTCAATCATGGCAATTAAACTACCAATTAAAATGTCGCCTGTGAGTACGTAAGCGACACTAAATGCGATAGTAAAATGCAGTGCTGCGAAAGTTAGTGTCTTTTTCATGATAATTACTCAATCGTGTTTGTTTCGATGAGTTTATTATCGATAATAATTCTCATTAATGCTAATGGATGATGAGTATTGTTGCGATAGGGGAAAGCTATTGATGATGGTTTTTGGTGAAAGATATACAAAAAAGGTTGACCATGATGGCCAACCTTTGGATTCAAAGTGAGAAGTGTTAGTTCTTCTCTTTCACTGAGGCTTAAAGTGCAGCGATCGTTGTCTTCTGCTCTTCTAGCTTAGCTAGTGTTTCTTTGTAGCCTTCAAGCTTCTCACGCTCTTTAGCAACAACCGCTTCAGGTGCTTTCGCTACAAAGCCTTCGTTGCCCAGTTTGCCTTCGATACGCTTGATTTCGCCGTGCGTCTTCTTGATTTCGCCATCTAGACGAGCAAGCTCTGCATCTTTGTCGATCAAACCCGCCATTGGAATCATCAGCTCAGACTTACCAACCAGTGCCGTTGCACACGCTGGGGTTTCTTCGCCAGCTTCAAGCACGCGTACTGCTTCTAGCTTCGCTAGAGACATCAATACTTGTTTGCTTGCTTCTAGACGAGAGGCGTCTTTCTCATTCGCTGCTTTCAGCATAACGTCTAGAGGCTTGCCAGGGTTGATGTCGTACTCTGCACGTAGGTTGCGGATGCTAGTGATGAACGCTTTCACCCATTCGATGTCGTCTAGCGCTTCTTGGTGGAAGTTCGCTTCGTCGAATTGAGGCAGCGTTTGTAGCATGATTGTCTCGCCCTCAACACCGTCAACTAGTGGCTTGATGCTTTGCCAGATAGTTTCTGTGATGTAAGGAATCACTGGGTGAGCCAGACGTAGCGTCTTCTCAAGTACCGTGATTAGTGTACGGCGAGTACCACGCTGTTGCGCTTCAGTACCTTTCCATAGAACGGGTTTAGTTAGCTCTAGGTACCAGTCACAGAATTGGTTCCAGATGAATTCGTAAAGTGTGTTTGCAGCCATATCTAGACGGAAGTTGTCGATATGGTTGTTGAACGCTTTCGCTGCGAGTTCAAACTGAGACTCGATCCACTTGTCTGCTAGTGAGTACTCGATCTCACCTTCACCAAAACCACAATCTTGCTCTTCTGTGTTCATCATTACGTAACGGCTTGCGTTCCATAGTTTGTTACAGAAGTTACGGTAACCTTCAAGACGCTTCATATCCCAGTTGATATCGCGACCTGTTGATGCCATTGCTGCAAGAGTGAAACGCAGTGCGTCTGTACCGTATGCTTCGATACCGTTTTCAAACGTCTTACGCGTGTTCTTCTCGATCTTCTTCGCTAGCTGAGGCTGCATCATGTTGCCACAACGCTTCTCTACTAGAGACTCTAGGTCGATACCATCGATCATGTCGATTGGGTCAAGTACGTTACCTTTCGACTTCGACATCTTGTCGCCGTTTTCGTCACGGATTAGGCCGGTAACGTAAACTGTCTTAAATGGTACTTGTGGTTTGCCATTTTCGTCTTTCACGAAGTGCATGGTCATCATGATCATGCGCGCAACCCAGAAGAAGATGATGTCGAAACCAGTTACTAGAACGTCTGAAGGGTGGAATACTTTCAGATCGTCAGTTTGCTCTGGCCAACCTTGAGTACCGAACGTCCATAGCGCAGAAGAGAACCATGTATCCAGTACGTCTTCGTCTTGGTGCAGCTCAATGACTGACTCTAGGTTGTTGTTCTTGCGAACTTCTTCTTCAGTGCGACCTACGTAAACATTACCTTGGTTGTCGTACCAAGCTGGGATGCGGTGACCCCACCATAGCTGACGAGAGATACACCAGTCTTGAACGTCACGCATCCAAGAGAAGTACATGTTTTCGTATTGCTTAGGAACGAATTGGATGTCGCCGTTTTCTACTGCTTCAACTGCTGTTTTCGCTAGAGGCGCAGTACGTACGTACCATTGGTCAGTTAGCATTGGTTCGATAACCACGCCACCACGGTCGCCGTAAGGAACTTGTAGATCGTGATCTTTCACTTCTTCAAGTAGGCCTAGCTCGTCGAATTCAGCAACGATAGCTTTACGAGCGGCAAAACGCTCCATACCGTGATATTTAGCTGGTAGCTCAGTGCTGTAAGCGTCGCTTGCTTCGCCGTTAGTGTTGAATACTTCTGCTGCGTCGCGGATGTTCGCGTCGAAAGTCAGAATGTTGATCATTGGTAGCTGGTGGCGCTTACCAACTTCGTAGTCGTTGAAGTCGTGCGCAGGTGTGATTTTCACACAGCCAGTACCTTTTTCCATATCTGCGTGCTCATCGCCCACGATTGGGATGCGACGATCAACGATAGGAAGGATGATTTCTTTACCGATAAGATCTTTGTAACGTGGATCTTCTGGGTTAACTGCAACACCCGTATCGCCTAGCATGGTCTCTGGACGAGTCGTTGCAACAACGATGTAGTCTTTGCCATCCGCTGTTTTAGCACCATCTGCTAGTGGGTAGCGGAAGTGCCACATGTGGCCTTTAGTGTCTTTGTTCTCTACTTCTAGATCTGAAATCGCTGTGTGTAGCTTTGGATCCCAGTTAACTAGACGCTTACCGCGGTAGATTAGATCGTCTTCGTATAGACGTACGAACACTTCTTGCACGGCGTTAGATAGACCATCGTCCATCGTAAAGCGCTCACGGTCCCAGTCTACTGATGCGCCAAGACGACGAAGCTGTTTAGTGATAGTGCCACCAGATTCGCCTTTCCATTCCCAGATTTTGTCGATGAAAGCTTCACGACCGTAATCGTGTTTTGTTTTGCCTTCTTCTGCAGCGATCTTACGCTCAACAACCATCTGAGTTGCGATACCAGCGTGGTCAGTACCTACTTGCCAAAGGGTGTTTTTACCCTTCATACGTTCACAACGGATAAGCGTATCCATGATCGTATCTTGGAACGCGTGGCCCATGTGTAGGCTACCAGTGACGTTCGGTGGCGGGATCATGATGCTGTATGATTCTTTAGTAGTGTCACCGTGTGGCTTAAAGTAGCCTTTCTCTTCCCAAGTCTGATACAGAGCTTGTTCGATTGAAGTTGGGTTGTATGTCTTTTCCATAGCGCTCTTTTAATGGATACGTTGATGGTTGAATCTTAGTCAATCTTTATAAGTGAGGGATCTTAACAAGATCGCCTTAACTATAAGGATTGACCGTTAAGGATATTGAATTTCGATCGTTTGCAGCTGGTAACCTGCTTGACGGTAAATTTTATATCTTTCTCTTGCGAGTTGTTTAGCTTTTTCTTCGCAGGGCACGAAGTCTACCACTTGAGCAAACTTGTTCGCAAAGGTTGTCTCATTTTCCGCCAAATTAATTACCAATTGACGATTCCAAGACGGCTTTACACCGTTATGGCCGATCTCAATATTGGTGGCGTATTTCGGTCCCTCGCCTACGAGGTTATGTGCCATGAACTTGTCTGCATCAACTTGCCAAAAGGCTTCAGCGAGCTGCTCGGCGTGTGGTTTGTCTTGGCAGTTTAAATACACTTTAGCGCCTTGGCGGGCAAAGTGCTGCGCCAAAAACACAATGTACTCTTCAAAGCCAGCCACCGTTGCTTGCGGGCTCTCTTCGTTAATGATGTAGAAGGTTGCAGTTTGCATCATTCTCTCACTTGCCTTGGGTCTCTTCCTAAGACCATCTTAAATCCCATTTTCATTTTAGAAAATTAGGATAATAAAAAAGGGCCTTGCGGCCCTTTTAGATTTTGTTCAGAAAT
>NZ_WXWT01000248.1:0-6573 GCF_009904725.1 Vibrio sp. V43_P6S15P86 | reverse complement strand
CTACCGCTGACCTAACTCAAGTAGAAGCTCGTTTAGCAAAAGCTCACGGTAACTTGGTGGCGGCTCAGAACAACTTATATGACAGCCACACCACGTTTACACGCCTTGTCGGACAGTCCCCACAAGGATTGATTTTTCCGCGAGCGGACCAAAACTTTATTCCCTACACCATCGATGAAGCGATTGACTTGGCATTCGAGTCACATCCAGTAATCAAAATTTCGGTAGCTGATGTGGACTCTGCAAAGTTCCAATACAAGCAATCTAAGGGAACTTACTACCCAACGATATCGGTAGAAGCGGCTCAAACATGGCGTGATGATGCAAGCGGTATCGAAGGAAGCAGCGAAGAGACAACAGCAATGTTACGTATGCGTTACAACCTCTTTAACGGTGGTAGTGATGTCGCCAATGCTGAAAACTTTGCCTATCAACTAAACAAAGCCAAAGATTTACGAGAACGCGCATACCGCAGCGTTGAAGAAGGGCTTCGTCTATCATGGAGCGCGTTAGATTTAACGCTTCAGCAAAAAGAGTTTCTGGCGGATCACGTAGATTCGGCATCTGAAACTGTTATCGCCTACGAGAAACAGTATCGCATCGGTAAACGAACCCTTCTGGATTTGTTAAATACTGAAAACGAGTTATTTGAAGCGAGAAAAAACTACTTGGATGCTCGATACTCAGAGCAGTACGCCAAGTACCGCGTTATGAATGCGACCGGCCAATTGTTAAATGCCTTGCGAGTCGATGTGCCTACGGAATGGAATGAAAAGGTGGAGTACTGATCATGAAACCAGTGAAGATTCTATTTGCATTAGGTATGCTCGCCATCACTCAACACGTTGTTGCTGAAGACGAGTATGACTATCGACCTGTACCAAGTGCAGAACAAATAGCAGATTTGCAAGATGACGATAACGATGGTGTCATCAATGCTCGAGATATGTGCCCAGGTACACCTGAAGGCTCAGAGGTCGACAACGACGGTTGTGGAGAATACATTAAAGCATCAGATAACATGCAAGTGCGGATACTTTTTGCTAACGACTCTGATGAAATCAATCCCGTGTTCAGAAGACAAGTACGTGAACTGTCCGATTTTTTAAAAGAATACCCTACTACGTCGATCGAACTGCACGGCTACGCGAGTAAAGTTGGTGGCTCTCAGCACAACCAAGATCTATCAGAGAGACGAGCGCGCAATGTACGTGAGGCGCTGTTGAGCTACAACATCGAGCCGAGCAGGGTTCGTATTGTTGGCTTTGGAGATACTCACCTAGCGCAACAAGGTACCGATGAAGTCAGCCACGCTTTAAACCGCCGAGTAACTGCTTCTGTCGTTGGTTATAAAGGCGAGATTAAAAAAGAGTGGACAATATTCACTACCCTCCCCGAAAGGTAAAAATGTCTGTATTAATGTTTGTTCAAACAAGCATTAATAAACCTAGAACGACATAAGAAAAGGAGCTTCGGCTCCTTTATTTTTACTCATTGCAATAACCGTATTATGCTTTAGGAATCGGCACTTTAGTGTTACCCTAGCGGCGTCATAACAACGAGAGTTTTGAAATGAGCAAACTTACATCAGATATCCAAGCAAACCTTGACCTTTTTGTTGCAGAAACAAAAGAAAACCAACTGGTTTGGGGTTTACGCAATGAAGAAGGTTGGCTATCTTGCGATTCAACTGAATTCGAAAACAGTGAAGTCATGCCTTTCTGGTCTTCGAAAGAAGATGCAGAAGCGCACAATGTTGAAGAATGGGCTGACTTCACTGTACTAGAAATCCCACTAGATATCTTTGTTGAAGATTGGCTTTTAACTCTTGCAGAAGATGGTGTTCTTGTTGGTACTAACTGGAACGATCAGCTAGAAGGCAAAGAAATGGAGCCTCAAGATCTAGCTAAGCTTTACATTGCATAACGACTTCTAGACCTCAACTTTATGTTGGGGTCTTTCTTTTGATGCTCTTTTTTTGATATATCGACCAAGTGCATAGTTTTCCTATTCTTTTTCTTCGTACACCCAACTCAATCACAACGCTGATCAATTAATAGCGCTATGATTCTCCAATTCCAAAGCAACAAAAGAACATAAGGCACGTTTAAATATGCGCACGCTCTATCCTTTGCTTGCGTCACTCTTACTCGCCCCAGTATATGCTAGTGACACTCAAGATATTGAGCCAGAACAAAATATCACGCAGTGGCACGCCGTTTATCAAACCACGTTGAGAAGTAATCCTGACTCAGCATTAAGCATGCTTCAAGATCGATACCACACCGCGAAATCGCACAGCGAAAAACTCTACGTCAGCGGTCTGATTTATGAATATATGTCGAACATAAAACAGCCGTACTATGGAAGCAGCCAAGTTCTCAACAATAACTTTGCTCAGTTAGAGTCAGAGTACATTCTTGCCTTAAATGAACGTAAGCATGGTAGTTATGACGCCTCAGTAAATAGCTTTTCTTCATTGCGACAAAAAATGAAGCAGACTTCAGATTCTGAAGGCAAAGCTTTGATGAACTATCAGCTCTGTTATACCTTGAATCAACAAGGTCGTTATCACAAAGCAAACTTTTATTGCTCGTCGTTAGAAAGCCATCTAAGTCAACAACACCAAGAAAACTTCCCTATTGATCTCGCGTTACGTGTGGTAGCGAACAATTATAACTATCGTGGTGACTATGAAAAAGCGCTGAGTCTTTATAGAAAGCTGCTGGCGAACATGTCTGCTCAAAGCGATCCTTCTGGCATTTACAATGACGTCGGAAATTTACTTGCAGAGCTTGGGCAGTTTGAACAATCAGAACAATATCTCATCCAAGCCCTGCTCGCTCGTCAAGATGAAGGGACACCACTCAAAGTCGCCCAGGTCGAACATAGCCTTGGGGCAATGTATAAGAAATCCAAAGAATTCGATAAAGCCATCAATCATTATCAAAATGCATTAACAATACTCAACCAGCTCCACTACCCATATGGTCAAGGGTTAAGCTACTTAGGGCTGTCTGCGGTTTTAGCCGAAAGTGGGCAACTGGATACCGCAGTAGATTACATTAGAAAAGCTTTAGACATTGCTGAAACGTATGAAAATACGCACCTCGAAACGGAAGGACATCTAGCTGCTGGGTTCGCGTATTTGAAAAACCATGCTACTGAAAAATCGATTGCACATGGCAAAGTCGCGTTAACACTAGCGATCAATAACTCTAGGCCATTATTACAGGCACAAGCTCAATTACTCCTTTCCAAAGCGTACCAAGCCCAAGGTGATTATAAACTGGCATTAGAGCACCACGAAGCCTATTCAAACATTGAATTGGCCAACCGAGACGCTAGCAATATTAAAGCATTAGAGGCATTAGACCTCACAAAGAAAGAGTACGAATATGATCTTCAGGTCGCTCGGTTGAATAATGAAAAAAGCTTAAATCAGCATCAATTTGAGAAGCTTACCGATCAAAAGCGCACTTATAATTTTGTGGTTTCCTGTTTGTTGGTCTTGCTCATTCTGGCATTGATACTTCAGCGACAAACACGACAAAAAGCCAAAATAGATAGTCTAACATGTGCGTTGAATAGAGCGGCAATTATAGAGACCATCAAAGGTCAAACCTCCAAAGCGGACGAAGACTTCCGCTATGTTTTAGCATTAATCGACCTTGATGACTTTAAGACGATAAATGATCAATACGGTCATCCGACTGGCGACTTGGTGTTACAGCAAGTTTGCCAAGTGCTTAAAGCTAAGCTCAATAAGGGAGAGTATATCGGCCGTTTGGGTGGAGAAGAGTTTATCTTATTATTGAAAAACGTCGATGAAATTGACGTTCCTTTCCGCGTACAAAGCCTACACAAAACGATTTCAGAGAAGCGCGTACGCACGGTAAATAATAGTGATCTGAGTGTAACCGCTAGCTTGGCCTATCTATCAACATCAATGCCGCTTACCAACTTTGATGAACTTTATTCGATACTAGACCAAGCTTTATACCAGGCTAAAAAGCAGGGAAAAAACATCATTATAGACGCATACGATGAGCCAATTAGCCTGGGTTCTGACTATGTTAGCCAGTAAAGCAAGGCACGACTAAACGTCAGCAGCCTGCTTGTTCACAAGAGACTGCATTACGGTCTCTTTATTGTTTAAGTAATCATCTAAGCCAGCTTTGCGCAAATCGCACGATGGGCAATCACCGCAACCATCACCAATGACCCCGTTGTAGCAGGTCAACGTATTTTCACGAACCAGTTGCAACGCGTCATATTGATCAGCTAACGCCCACGTTTCTGCTTTATTTAGCCACATTAACGGTGTTTTGATCGTCAGGTTACGGTCCATCCCTTTCACCAAAGCCGTGTTCATTGCTTTCACAAAATCGTCACGACAATCTGGATAACCACTAAAGTCAGTTTCACACACGCCAGTAATTACGGTTTCAGCCCCAATTTGGTAGGCGTAGATTCCTGCGAGCGTTAAAAATAGAATGTTACGGCCAGGAACAAAAGAGTTTGGCAGGCCGTTTTCTTGCAATTCGTGTGAGACAGGGATGTCATCGCGCGTGAGAGAGCTAATCGCAAGTTCGTTTAAAAGGCCAACATCCATCACTTTATGCGCTTTGACACCAAGATCCTTTGCGATCTTTTGTGCCACTTCTATCTCTAACTTGTGGCGCTGACCATAATCAAAAGTAATGGCATGAACTTCATCAAACTCTTTAAGTGCTTGAACCAGACAAGTCGTGGAATCCTGACCACCACTAAAAACAACAACGGCTTTTTTCATTTCTCTCTCCGCTCTTAAGCAATACTTAGATATTTATGAGTTTGAACAGACAAGCGCCAATTGCGAGCAATGCACGTTTCAATACACAATTGCGTTGCACGAGGCTTTTGGCTAATAGGCTGCAATGCAATGACAGTCTCAACCGCGACATTTGCACTTGCCAATAGCTCATCAAGGTGGTCGATGTCTTTTTGCGTACCGACTGGGTGCTTAATCTCATTTGCTCGCTCTAACGCGCTATTAAGCACTGGCAATTTACCTTTCATTGCCACTTTTGGTGACACTGTCACCCACGTATTTTCTGAAGTAATCACTTCTGATGTGCCACTGGTTTCAATTTGGCATTGGCACCCCATATCTTCAAACGCCTTTGTTAAAGGGCGCAGATCATAAATACAAGGCTCTCCACCAGTAATCACGATATGCTTAGCATTAAAGCCTTGCTGTTGATATTGCTCTACGATGTTCTCGGCAGATGCAACACACCACGTCGGAGAGTCTTCCGTTTTCACCAGAATATCGCCTATTTGACGTTGATCATTCTCATCTGCATACCACGTTTGTTTGGTATCGCACCATGAGCAACCAACCGGACACTCTTGAAGGCGAACAAAAACAGCAGGTACTCCAGTGAAAACCCCTTCCCCTTGGATGGTTTCAAACATCTCATTTAGCTTATACAACGTAGAACTCACTCAACTCATAATACTTCGAGGCGAAGACCTTAATGGACACACGTGTCTAGGTCAATTTAAACCAAAAATTAATTGTTAAAATAGACCATTTTGTAGTTTCATAGTTACGGTGAGCGTAGGTTTCTGGTTAGCGTTATACCAAACCTTATTCACTTACAGTTCCCAAAAACTTTAAGGTAAGAAATGATGTATAAACTGATCGCATTAGATATGGATGGCACACTGCTCAATAGTGATAAAGCAATCTCTGAAGAAAACAAACAAGCGATCGCAAAGGCTCGAGAAGCAGGCGTTACTGTCGTTCTCGCTTCTGGTCGCCCATTAGAGGGAATGCAAGGCAAGCTAGACGAACTGAATATCCATTCCGATAAAGATTTTGTCCTTTTCTACAATGGTTCTATTGTTAAGAACGTAGGAACAAATGAAATCATCCACCAGCAAATCATTGATGGTAAGGCCGCTAAATTAGTCGCTCGTAAAGCGAAAGAATTAGGCGCTTATGTGCACGCATTCAGCCAAGTACATGGCTTGATCACCAATGAGAAAAACCCATACACTGACATAGAAGCCAACATTAATGGCTTAAATGTGACAGAGATTAATTTTGAATCGCTAGAAGATGATCATCCAATCATCAAAGCTATGATGGTTGCAGAGCCAAGCAAACTAACAGAAGTTATAGCAGCACTGCCAGCTGAAATGCGCGAAGCGTTTACGGTTGTTCAAAGCGCTCCGTTCTTCCTGGAATTTCTTAACCCCGCGAGCAACAAAGGTATTGGTGTTGCTGCAATTGCTGAGTATCTAGGTATTCAACCGGAAGAAGTGATCTGTATGGGTGATGCTGAAAATGACCACCACATGCTGAAGTACGCTGGCCTTGGTATCGCGATGGCAAATGCGATGGAAGAGACCAAACAAATCGCTGATTACATTACGGCAAGTAATGATGAACACGGTGTCGCTAAAGCGATTGAAAAATTCGTCCTTAACGCTTAATTCTCTCCGCCGCTATGGCGTCAACGTTATTACCTTTAACTCAGCCATGGCGTCAGATATACGCAAAGCCACATTGTTGAGCTACTC
>NZ_WXWT01000139.1:0-6619 GCF_009904725.1 Vibrio sp. V43_P6S15P86 | reverse complement strand
CTTTCTACATAAAGTAGGTTTATCATGAAAGCCAAATATAAATTTGCGTTGGTATCTATTGCTATATCTTCTGCATTACTATCAGGATGCAAAACTGGCGATATCGCAACGAAAACTGCCCAAGCACCCTCTGTTGAAACCGTTACCCTAACCGAAACAAAAATCACTCCTTATCATACTTTTATCGGTCGAACTGAAGCGGTAAATGACGTTGATATTATGCCTCGAGTCGGTGGCGAATTAACCGCGATTCATTTTAAAGATGGCGATATGGTAGAAAAAGGCCAATTGCTGTTTGAAATCGACGACCGTCCTTACAAAGCGGCATTGGCGTATGCAAAAGCGTCGTTGCAAAAAGCAAAAGCACAACTCGTTCAAACTACGCGTGATGCAGAACGTGTGAAGAAACTCATCAAAGATAAAAGCATCAGTGAGCAGCAATACGATGACGCCATTGCTGCGCACGCCGCAGCGATTGCCTCGGTAGAAGAGGCGAAAGCGACGCTGGTTTCAGCAAGGCTCGATCTTGAATTTAGCTCTGTGCGTGCTCCTTTCTCTGGCCGCGTGGGTTTCAGCAACTTCCGAGTGGGTGACCGTATTTCGAAAATTCAACTCGTTCCTCTTGTTTCGATCACTCAAATCGACCCAATTCGCTTTGGCTTTGATGTGGATGAGAAGCTCTACCGCCGCGTAAGAAGTGCGATTGATGTGGCTCATCGTAACGATGACAAACTGGATGTTGATTTAACACTGACGCTTTCAGACGGCTCATTGTATCCGCTTGATGGCAAGATCTACGCCGTTGGCAACAAGATCGATTTAGAAACAGGCTCAATTCGAGCAGAAGCACAATTCGATAACCCAACTTACGCGCTAATGCCGGGTGAATATGGCAACTTGACCATCAAGCTGCGCAACAAAACCATTGATGGTTTGCTTATCCCATCGGTGGCTGTTCAGCAAGACCAAGCAGGTGACTACGTCATGGTGGTTGGTGATGATCACGTGGTGTCACGTCGTAACGTTGAACTCGGTCAGACCTACGGTGTGAAACGTGCTGTGCTGACTGGCCTGGCGGCTAACGAAAAAGTCATCGTTAATGGTCTACAAAAAGTGCGTCCAGGTGCAACGGTGAAAGACGTTGAACTACAGAGTGAACAAGGCTGAGTGAGTACTGATGTTAAGTAAATTTTTCATTCACCGGCCGAAGTTTGCTTTGGTGATCTCACTGGCGATGACATTGATGGGTATGATCGCCCTGAAAGTCTTGCCAATTTCTGAGTATCCTCAAATCTCTCCGACGGTAATTACGGTGAGCACCATGTATCCGGGTGCAAACGCGAACGTGGTTAAAAAGACGGTTGCACAGCCGATAGAAGCCAAAGTCAACGGCGTTGAAGACATGATTTACATGTCTTCTGTGATTGGTAACGATGGTTCATACACACTACGTATCTATTTCCGAGTGGGCGCAGATGGCGATATGGCGCAGGTTCGTGTGAACAACTTGGTGGCGCAAGCGACGTCTTCTCTCCCACAAGAAGTAAACCAAATCGGTGTGACGGTTAAGAAGAAATCTTCCGACATGTTGGGCGTTATTACACTGCGTTCTCCGAAACAGTCTCACGATAGTATCTACCTCTCTAACTATGCGGATCTCAATATTGTTGAGCGTCTAAAACGTATCGAAGGTATGAGTGACATTACGCTGCTGGGTAAGAAAGACTACTCAATGCGTATTTGGTTGAACCCAAATAAACTGGCCACCTTAAAGCTTTCCGCTAGTGATGTTATTGGCGCAATTAAAACGCAAAACATCCAAGTGGCGGCGGGTAAGATCGGTGGTATGCCAGCTCCAGGGGACCAGCAATATCAATACGTTCTGCAAACCAAGGGTCGTCTTACGTCTACTGAAGAGTTCGAGAACATCATCATTCGTGCGAGCAAGAAAGGTTCTTTGATTCGCTTGAAAGATGTTGCTCGTGTGGAAGTTGGCGCACAAGGTTATGAAGCTGATGGTCGTATGAATAACCAACCAGCCGCCGTTCTGGCATTGTACCAGTTGCCGACAGCGAACGCGCTAGACGTGATGGAACGCGTGAAAGAGGCAATGAAAGAGTACGAGAAATCGTTCCCAGATGATTTGGTTTACGACATCGCTTATGACTCTACCGAATACGTAGAGACATCGATTGATGAAGTGTACGAGACGTTGGTGATTGCGGTACTTCTTGTCACCTTCGTTGTGTATGTTTTCTTGCAGAACTGGCGAGCGACTATCATTCCAACCTTAGCGATTCCGGTTTCCATCATTGCGACGTTCGCAATCATGGGCGTGATGGGCATGACCATTAACACGATCTCGTTGTTTGGCTTGATCCTCGCCATCGGTATCGTGGTGGACGATGCGATCATCGTGGTAGAGAACGTGGAGCGGGTTATCCATGAAGAGCATTTAGACCCGATTCCGGCCACGATCCAAGCTATGAAAGAAGTGACGGGGCCAGTATTGGCAACAACGCTTATTTTGTTGGCGGTATTCGTACCGGTTGCGCTATTGCCGGGTATTTCCGGTCGAATGTTCAACCAGTTCGCAGTCACCATCTGTGTGTCGGTGCTGATCTCTGCGATCAACGCATTAACGTTAACGCCAGCGCTTTGTGCGTTGATGTTGAAGTCTACTCACTCGCAACCTATTGCGCCTTTGCGTGCGTTTAATCGAGGTTTTGAAGCAATAACGCGCAAATACCAAGGTTTAGTTGGCTTCTTGAGCCGTCGTATTGTGCTGAGTATCGGTGTGTATGGCGCGCTTATTGCGGTGCTGGCATTTGCGTTCATGACCGTACCTTCCTCTTTCGTACCGAACGAAGATAAAGGCGTGTTCATGGTCGAAATGCGTTTGCCAGACGCAGCAGCATTGCAGCGTACTGCACCATTAATGAAGAAGTACGTTGATGAGCTAAAACAGATGGAAGGTGTGGAGAACGTGGTTTCGGTTGCGGGCTTCTCGGTAATTAACATGGCGTCGATTCCAAACTCAGGCATGTTGATCATCAAACTGGATAACTGGAGCAAACGTAAAGACCCTGAGCTACACCAACGCGCGTTGATGAATAAAGTTAACCAAATGCTGAACTCAACGCCAGATGCCGCTTCGTTCGTTTTCGCGACGCCGGCAATCAAAGGTATGGGGGCGGTGGATGGTTTCAACCTTGTGCTGCAAGACAACTTGGGCCGTTCTCCACAAGAGTTGGCAAAAACAACCGCTGATTTTGTTGCCCAAATCAATCAACTGCCTGAAGTGGCGCGTGCGTTCTCGATTTTCCGTGCGAACATTCCGCAACGTTACATCGATATTGACCGTGATAAAGCGATTTCGATGGGCGTACCGTTGAATGAAATCTTCAGCACACTGCAAGCACAGTTGGGCGGCGCCTACATTTCTGACTTCAACTTGTTTGGTCGTTCGTACCAAGTGAAAGTGCAAGCAGAAGAGCAATACCGTGACAACATCGACGACATCGACCATCTGTTTGTTCGCTCAAGCTCTGGAAAAATGGTGTCACTGGCAACGCTAGTGAAAGTGAAGCCGATCTTCGGCCCTGATACCTTATCGAACTACAACATGTTCAGTTCTGCAACCGTGAACGGTGCGCCAGCGCCAGGTTACAGCTCGGGTGATGTTGTAAAAGCCATTGAAAAACTGGCTGCGGAATCTTTGCCAAGTGGTTACTCGTACGAGTGGTCAGGCATGACTTACCAAGAGATGAAAGCAGGCAACATGGCGCCAATCGCGTTCGCATTGTCTTTGCTGTTCACCTACTTGTTCTTGGTGGCTCAGTACGAAAGTTGGACTATTCCTGCTGCGGTAATGATGGCGGTTCCAGTCGCGATTCTCGGCGCAATGGGCACGCTACTGCTGGTGGGACAACCGTTCGATTTGTACGTGCAGATTGGTGTGGTCATCTTGATCGGTATGTCCGCCAAAGTGGCGATTCTTATCGTGGAATTTGCCAAAGTTCTGCGAGAAGAAAAGGGCTTATCCATCATTGATGCTGCCAAAGAAGCTGCTCGAATCCGTTTCCGTGCAGTACAGATGACCGCATTCGCCTTCATCTGGGGGGTATTCCCATTGGTGATTGCATCGGGTGCCGGTGCGGCATCTCGTCACTCACTGGGCTTTGCGGTATTCGGCGGCATGATTCTCTCTACGTTTGTAGGCACGTTACTGACGCCAGTGTTCTTCGTGATGATGCAATCTCTGCGCGAGAAGTTTAAGCGAAAGAAACCCACTGAACTTGAGGTGAGCGAGCAATAACGCTGATTTCAACTGACTGACTCCACAACACCCCCACGCTGTGTGCGATTGGCCAATGCCTTTCATTGATATACAACCACCGTCGCAGCGTGGGTTCCCCTAACAATAATAGGTTTTAGCATGAAAAATCTTTCAAAAATCGTCGTAGCGAGCTCTCTACTGACGTGTGCTGCTGCGCAAGCGGGTGGGTTATACCTTTACGAAACTACAGCATCGGATATTGGTTTGGCATCCGCTGGTATGGCGGCTCGTGCGCAAGATGCCTCAGTAATGGCAGCAAACCCGGCTGGTCTGGCGAATGTTTCTGGTAAATCTTTCTCTGGTAACCTGATTGGCCTTTACGGTGACGCGCAACTAGACACGGTGACTGGCGATGCGGGCAACGTGATTGGTTTTGTTCCTATGGCGTCGGCATTTTACAGCCAACAAGTGAACGACAAATGGACGCTAGGTATTGGTCTGTATGGCAACTACGGTCTTGGCCTCGAGTACGAAGGTCTTTTGGGTGATCATTTAGATATTCCTACAGCAACGACGCAAGCCTTGACCATTCAACCTTCCGCTTCTTACCGCATCAATGATCACTGGTCTGTGGGTGCGGCGCTTGGCATTCAGTACGGTATGTATGAAGTGGAAACGAAGGGAGCCCTGAACTTCAATGACGAAGACCAAGATACTCAGCTCAACGGCCGAGTAGGTGTGCTTTATGAAGCAACAGCAGGCACGCGTCTTGGTCTGTCTTACTCTTCTGAAACCGAATTTGAATTCGACAATAGTAACTCCATTGCTCCGCAACAACTGATCTTCAGTGCTTACCACGAAGTGAATGATGACCTAGCGGTGATGTGGAACGTGAACTGGCAAGACTGGAGCGAATACACAACCACGCTGGGCGTAGAGACACAAGACACTTACCAAATCGCATTGGGTACTCAGTACAAACTGAATGAAAAAATGATGTGGAACGCAGGTTTTGCATTCGATACCAGCATGTATGAAAGTCAATCAAACGGTGACATTACCGTTCCTACTGGCAAGGCGTACCGCATTGGTACAGGCATTGATTACAAATTGGATTCAGAAAACTCAATTGGTTTCGCGTTTGAAGCGATCTTGATGGAATCGTCAGAAACGCCACGCTTACAAGCTGGCTTTGATGAGCCTGCGCTGTACTTCATGAGCATGAGCTACAACTGGAAAAACTAATCATTCCTAATCGCTAAAACGCCTTCCTTACAGGCCATTCTACCCTAACTACCTGCACTGGATGCTGTCACGCCATCTAAGGTAGTTAGGGCGCTTTTGTCACATCCAGTGAGTGATGATTCAAAAAATATCTGCGCAGCTAAGTGCGGGTATTCAACATCTCAAAGGACTAAAAAATGAAAAACAAACTAGCGTTAGTGTGTACGACTTTGTTGGTCAGTACGTTGGCTCATGGTGCTGAGCATCGAGTAAAAGACAATAAAAACAAGTTGGCGGATGACCCAACAAAAGTCATCACGAAATTTGGCGCGTCTTACGCAAACAACTACGATTTTGATGATCAAAACATCTCATTCTCGGGCTCACTTGCGCTTGACCAAGCGCGCAAAATTAACCTGCGTATCAATGATGATGCGAGCGAGTGGCGTATTGGTGGCTCGTGGCTGTTTCCGGTCGGTATCGTGAACTTCAACTTCGGTAAAAATGAATACGTAAACGGCGCGGATCAAACCAACTACAGCGTTGGTACCTTTATGCCGCTAAGTTATTTCGGGATTGAGCCAGCAGGCTTCCAAATTTTCCCAATGGCAGGCTATACGTACAACACTGGTGATGTTCCTGTTTGTGACGGTGCAGAAAGTAGTCTCTGTAGCGAGCCTAACTTTACGGGTACGCCAAGTGCAGAGAATGGCTTCAATATGATGAGCTCTTCAGGCAGTAGCGGTTACGTTGGTGCATTTGCGCTGAAATCGTTTACCAAAGAGCTGACGTTAATCAGCTTCGCAGCAGGCACTTACGGCTCAGAAAACAGTGAAGGAGAGAACTACAAAGGCTTCTTTGGTGGTATTGGTCTTGGTTACCTCGTGAGCAAACGCCACTCTTTTAACGTAATGACGTTTGTCATGGACAACAACACCTATTTGGATGAAGCAGACAAGCGCATCGTATTATCATATCAATATCAATTTGAATAAATAAAAACGCAGCCCAAATAGCTGCGTTTTTACTTTGATAGAATGAACTAGTGAATTGAGTTGTTTTCTTCGATCTTTTTCTGGTACTGGTGTTTTAATATATACATGCGCTTAACATCGC
>NZ_WXWT01000385.1:0-6625 GCF_009904725.1 Vibrio sp. V43_P6S15P86 | reverse complement strand
GTTGCTCACACCTTAATGCGGCGTTAGCTTTCTTTCTAATCGGAGTGTCACTTGAAAATCGTTAATGACATTATTCAGACCCAGATTGGGAATATAGGTTTTCACTTTCAAACTTCTAGTGGGGATATATCTGATGCTTCAATAATAATTTCAGAACTAGAGCCAGTTCTTCCTGATGGTATGGAAGTTGAAAATAATATTGCTGCTTTGTTAACTGTTAAGTCTCCAATAGACATAACTGAATTAAAGTTCTCCTGTATTTGGCAAGGAGAACTTCCTAAAGGAAGTATGTGCTCGGGAGAGGCTTTAGATGCATGGGAATGGGAAGCAAATGGACAGTTGGTCATTATTGGAACCGAAGATGGTGACTGGCTATCTTCAAGGCTTAATCTAGGTCAAATAACACAGAACAATTATCCGGTAACTGAACATGGAAACTGCATAACAATAGAAATATCTCGGTATCCAGCAAACAAAGAGCTTACATTGCATTTTGTTGTGGCCAGTAATTCGCTACCAGAGAAACAAGATTGCTCTTGTTGGTTTGCCGTAGATGTCCCTCATGAAAGAATCATCAAATCGTGTAGACAAAGCTAACAAAGCGTTCAAGAGCGATTCCGCAACGCGTGCCAGTTTCGCTTCGCTCACAGTATGGCACGCATTACGTCACGCCTTAACGCGGCGTTATAACCACGGCATAAAATGGAGTATTTATGATAGCAAGGGAATGGAAAGCTACCTGTCCGAAGGAGCATGAAGAAGGGTTTATTGTGTACCTTTACGAGACAGGCATAAAAGACACATCAGCCACCAAAGGTTTTCTTGGGGCACAAATTCTGAATCGAGATTTAGGAGATGATGCTGAAATCACGTTGCTGACTTACTGGGAAGACCTAGATTGTATTAAGTCGTTTGCAGGTGAAGATATCAGTATTGCTAAGTTGTACCCAGAAGACGAGAAGTACAAATTAAATCCTGATCTCCACGTGAGCCATTATGAAGTCCGCGAGAACATGTGGTTATAACAAAGCGTTTAAGAGGGACTTGGCACGCGTGGCATTTCCAATTTGCGTTGGGTTTAGTGGTTAAGGTGCTATGCGGTCACTTTTGTATTGCGTGCCTGCGCCCCTTAACGCGGCGTTAGTCGCCAGAAAAAGCTAGCAATCAAAATCATGTTTCTAAGCTTAAATTTTGGCTGATGATTGTTTGTTATACAGGGTCTTCATCGATGGTCAAAACTCTGTTTCAGCTGTTTTAAGTCCAAAGTTTTGCAAGTGTCCCAGCGGTTTTTTTTTGTTCTTGGGTGCTGACAGTACAGGTCAATCGAGCGTCTGTCCTTGGTTGCAACTCTGCCCGGTGAGTTTGTTGGTTCAAAAGCAGATCTACTCGCTGAAAATCCGTCTTCTCTGGTGTTGTAAGTTCCACGTGGTTTCAGTGACTTTGTTGAAAGTCCGCACTGTTAGATTGGTTTTCCAAAAGCGCTTTTTTGTGTTGTCAGTCCGTTTTCTACGGCGTTTTATGTTCCAAGTGGTTTCATTGAGTAGCTGCTTTGAGACTACGCCTGACTTAGATGCATCAAAGCACATAAAGTTTGTTGTTCGCAAAGTTTAGTTCGGCTTAAAATTGTCGCTCGGTGCCTCGCGACTAACAAACTGTTTAAGAGTGATTCGCAACGCGTGGCATTTTTACTATGCGTTGAATTTAGTGTTTAAGGTGGTATGCGGGAGCTGCGGTATTGCGTTGCTCACACCTTAACAGGGCGTTAGCAGTCAAGGATGAATATGAAACAAGACTATCAAGTTCATGAAGACATGTATGTTGAAGCTCGCCAAGCTGGCTGGAAAGGTTGGGGTGGCAACGAGCGAATGTCTAAAGCAGTTTTAGTGGAGCGTTTTCTCGAGCTATTTAAACGACCCGTGCAAGGTAAATTGCTCGAATTAGGTTGCGGTGAAGGACATCATTGCAGAGCTTTCCAGAAGTTGGGCTTTGAGGTGACAGGTATAGATATTTCACCAACCGCAATTGAATGGGCAAAGGAAAAAGCCAGAGCGACAGGAGTCAAGGGTAATTATTATTCAGCTGACCTAACGGCAGAGTCTCTTGAACTTCCAGAACGTTATGATGTTGTCATTGACGGTAATTGCTTGCATTGCATTATCGGTGCAGATCGAGTCATATTTTTGAGTCATGTTTATCGTTCACTGTCTGAAAACGGGGTGTTTTTTGTCAGTAGCTTGTGTTCTAAAAATGAAAATAGCTATGAAACTTATAGGGATGGCAGTCCATATCGCCATGTTACCTCTGAAAGTGATCTTGTCGTTGAACTAGAGAAAGCAGGGTTCCAAGTGCTTCATATCAGTGTCTATGAGCGTGAAACTTCAAACCACATAACGGTGTATGCGATAAAAGCATAATTTGGTGTATAAAAAACTGCTAACAAACTGTTTAAGAGTGATTCGCAACGCGTGGCATTTTTACTATGCGTTGCGTTTAGTGTTTAAGGTGGTATGCGGTGACATCGGTATTGCGTTGCTCACACCTTAACAGGGCGTTAGGCGACGGGCAGGAAAGTTCTTTGTTCTCATCTTCTTAGGTCTCTTTGAGTATTCGTTTTTCTAAGTCGGCAATTCTCCATTGTCGGCTCAAATTCTTGAACCTCTCTAACCGTAAAACATGCCAATGTTTGTGGGTTGCCTCATTGGTTTTCAGCGTTGGTTGGTGCTGAATTTCATTGGCTCAAAGTGTGGCAAGGGCAAGTCAATTGAGGCTTTCGATTTCGCTGCTAGTTTGTGGCTTTGGCATTTTCCGGTTCAAAACCTGCTTTGTTGCTGAAGGCCAGCATTTCGTGGTTGTTAAAACCTTGGCTGAAACATAGTGGTTTTTATGGTTCTTGAATCACAAAACGTCAGTGGGTGTTTGGTTGGTTATTGGGCTTCAGGTAATCTGCTTTAAAAATAACTTAAACACTGGTGGGAAATTTCGCCTAACAAGGCGTTTAAGGCGGATTCACAACGCTTGGCGATTTCAGTTCAAATTAGCTTAAGTGTTTAAGGTACAATGGTTTAGGTTTGGTGGTAGGCGTTGTTCACCACTTAACGCGGCGTTATGCCACAGCCAGAAAATATGGAGAAAAGGAAATGGATCTTAATTCACTATTACTATTTATAGTCGCTTGTCTTGCTATCAATATGATCCCAGGGCCAGACGTTATCTATATTGTTTCAAACACAATGAAAGGTAAGTTGGTCACTGGGTTCAAAGCTGCAACGGGTCTTGGTGTAGGTTACTTTGTTCATACCATAGCAGCTTCATTAGGATTATCTGCAATTATCCTCAGCTCAGCGGTAGCTTTTAGCGCAGTCAAATGGTTGGGTGCCGCTTATCTAGTCTACTTGGGTGTTCAGTCGTTACTTTCAATGTGGCGTGGGGATAGCACATTGAAAGTAAGTGAAAGCGTTGAAAGTGACAAAAATGTATTTGTACAAGGCGTAATTGTTAGTGTCTTAAACCCGAAAGTTGCACTGTTCTTCCTTTCGTTCCTACCTCAGTTTATTGACACATCATCAGGTTCGGCTTCGATGCAATTATTGTGGCTTGGTTTGTTATTTAGCGTACTAGCTACAATGTGTAATATCCTGTATGCGTCAGTAGGTAGTTGGGTCTTTAGTCGCCCGAATTCTCAGCGCTACTCACGAGGGTTAGAGGGCGTCTCTGGTGTTTTACTTATTGGGCTAGCAAGCAAAGTTGCGATCAGTGATCGCTAGTGGCATAACAAAGCATTTAAGAGTGATTCGCAACGCTTGGCAGTTTCGCTTCGCTCAAGTATAGCCAAGCGTCGCTCACACCTTAATGCGGCGTTAGGTGCAAAAAAAGGAGTTAATCTTTGAGTTTATCAGTATTGGCAATTGAGAATATATCAGAAGTTCTAGCGGCAATTGCTACAGCAACAGCTGGAATCGCTGGCTTTTTAAGTGCATATGCTTCAAATGCTGGTAGAAATGCTGCAATGGCGGAAGATAACTCCCTAAATTTGGAGAATGATGTCCGCTTAGATATAGTCAGGAGAGAATTAAGTCGACAAAAAAGCCTTGCTAAGTGGCAAGGGTTATCTGCAACGTTACTAACAATCAGTCAATACGTAGTTGGTGGTGTATTAACTACATCTTTTATTCAAGATATGTTGTCCTCTCAAGTAGTTGGCTTTCTCGGGTTATTAGTCTTAATATCCTCACTAATTCATCAACATTTCAGACCTGATTTGAAAGCTCGTTTTGCGAAAGAACGCATCGTAATTCTGACAGATCTTGAGAGAGTCCTTGAAGATGAAATCTTCTCTATAACATCAGGTGCGTTGCCAGATACGTCTATTTATGAACTTCGAAAGCGTGTTACTAAAGCACTTAAAGAGATTGAGTTAAGTGAATTACAAGACACTGGAAAAATTGAGTCGGAAGCAAGCACCTAACAAACTGTTTAAGAGTGATTCGCAACGCGTGGCATTTTTACTATGCGTTGCGTTTAGTGTTTAAGGTGGTATGCGGGAGCCTCGGCATTGCGTTGCTCACACCTTAACAGGGCGTTAAGTTTCAAGAGGTAACTATGGACGATAGGTTTAAATCTTGGGTTGCAATGGCTAGCCATTTCATTGGTGAGCACTTTGATCATTGCAAACCTTTTCTAGATAAAGATTTTCAAAACATGCATCCCATGGTTAGGTTTGTAAGTACCCAGTTGTACTTATCTTGTCACTTTAGCTCAGAGAGTTCACTTATTTTGTTGCAGCACGGTCAAGAGTGGGATGCTGAAATTATTAACCGTACGATAATTGAAGGTGTTACCAAGTACATTTACATGCTGAATGGCTCTGAAGAGGAAGTGCTAACGAAAGTTAATGAATATTGGGAGATTCTTCCCAGTTATTCTGCTATTAAACGAAGTGATCGTGCGAGTTCTTTGCTAGCAGAAGTCGACCCACAAGATATGCATAATTGGATTTCAATTCAAGATCTAACACTAGAACCAGAACAAGTGGACAGTATTCGAGGTGATACAAATAAGCAGCAACGAAAACTGCTAGAACAAAAGTGGTCGTTTAGCCACATCATACAAGAGTTTAGCAAGTCTAATGATGCGAGGCTTAATCCTTTGATCCATCTAGGCTATAACTACGGGATGAGTAGTCACCTTATCCATAAAGATGGTGACGGTGTTGCTATGGTGTGGGAGCGATGTGTACGTACGACAGAAGGACAAGCGTGGGTTAAAGCCGCGCATATAGCTCGGTCTATTTCTGATCTCTGCACTTTTGCTGAAATGCGTTCACTATTTCTATTTCAGTTTTGTGGTGAAAATCCAGATTTTTCCAACACCTTGAGACAAAACTATGAGCCACTGTTTGCAAATTTAAAAGCCGCATTGCAAGAATTTAATACCAACGAATATGAAACTTAACAAACTGTTTAAGAGTGATTCGCAACGCGTGGCATTTTTACTATGCGTTGGTTTTAGTTTTTAAGGTGGTATGCGGAGGCTCTGGTATTGCGTTGCTCACACCTTAACAGGGCGTTATGTTCATTAAGTGTTAGCTATCAGAAAATAGTATTTCAACCATAGTAGAAGGGATTAGGCTATGAAATTGAGTGATAAACATGCTCAAGAAACGATTAAGCGACTTCGCAGTAACCCCGAGAACTGGAAATTGAAAGAGTTTAAGAAAGCCTATTTCGTTTTAACGGGTAGAAGGAAAGTGCTAACGGAAGATGAAGCAAAGCTAATTTTTGAAGAATGGGTAGGCTCTCCTTATAGATACCAGAGCTTGGACTTCGCGCTGGCACTTCTATTACTCTCTGGAGACTGGTTTAAGCCGCAATCAACATCGAATATGTCAAAACAAGTCACAGTCAAATATGCATCAAGTGACGTTAGTACTTGTTCCAGTCCGGTTGCTTACAAAAAATGAACATAACAAATTGTTCAAGAGGGATTCGCAACGCGTGGCATTTTTACTATGCGTTGAGTTTTGTGTTTAAGGTGGTATGCGGCGGCTTTCGCATTGCGTTGCTCACCCCTTAACAAGGCGTTATACGCTTCGTCTTGTCGTTTAGTGAATTGGTTTAAAAGACTCACTTGATAGAATATAATATGCGCATAATCTAATAATGAGAACATATAATGTCAGATGTACTTAAAAATCTAATATCAAGCTTAGAAAAATTGCAAGATGTTTTTACAACAGAAGACGTAGACGGAGCTGATTTCCTCAGTCAGTATGGTTGGGAGCACTCTGCAATTGATAAAAATGATTTAGTTGCTTATATAGATAACTTTGCAGCTAGGCTTGTGGCTGTTGAATCAAGTACCCTTGACACAAAAACACTTAAACGTTTTGAACATTTTACAGAACAAATCGAAACACTAACAAAGAATAGTGAAGAACATTTTATTGATGCCGAGTCGTATATTAGGGTTATCGTCCCTAACATTGTCATCACTCTAAATGTAATATTTGCCTATATTGAAGATGCACTTTTCGGTTGGGATTATATTAATGATAATAAAATGCTTCCCAAGACGCTAACAAATAGGTTAAAGAGTGCTGATCTACGTATAAATAACATTGAAGCTT
>NZ_WXWT01000313.1:0-6654 GCF_009904725.1 Vibrio sp. V43_P6S15P86 | reverse complement strand
ATAATTAGGAGACGGCATGCCTCGTTTTATTCAGATTCTACAAATTATCCTTGCTGTAGTGGTAGGTGGCTTTGTTGGCTACGACTTGATCCTTCACGGCATCAGTATCTTTGATGAGAAGTACGTGACCATCACGTGTGTATTACGTGTGTATTGTGGCTGATTTTAGAAATCGCTCTATTTGTTATCTATAAATTAATCGAAGACGACTAGACTCAAATAAAGCAGGTTTCTGTTCAACACAGTAATCAGCATAAATAGGGTCACTAATGCTTTAGTGTTGATTAAGTAAGCCTCTGAACCACTCAGGGGCTTTTCTTTTTTCATCCTGCTTTAAGCGAATGTTTTGTTCATCTTTTATTAAGGTATATAAAGTTAGACTCATAGAGTTCAGTATTGATAGGTAAGTATTCATAGATTGATACCCGAAGTGGCTGATAACGTTGTTTTAGAGCGGAGTAAGATAAAGAAGCGCAATGAAAAGAATAAAGAAAGAAGTCAATGACTTTATCAACAGAGGTATGGACTCCAATGTTCGAATTGCCGTCACCGGACTTTCTCGTGCAGGTAAGACGGCATTTATCACGTCATTAGTGAATCAGCTTCTCCATACCGCTACCCATGATAATTTGCCTCTTTTGACTGCAGCCAGAGATAAGCGTCTTATTGGAGCGAAGCGTGAACCTCAAGCGAATATGATGGTGCCACGTTTTGCTTACGACGAAGCGATGAGCCAGATCCATGCGACTCCACCTCAGTGGCCAGTACCAACACGGGATGTGAGTGAGATTCGCTTAGCGATCAAGTACAAACCAAATAAAACCACGAAAAAGCTGTTGAGTAAAACCGCAATTTTAAATGTTGATATTATCGACTATCCAGGAGAGTGGCTGCTCGACCTGCCGTTATTGGACATGGACTTTGCGACGTGGTCGCAAACTCAGTTTGATGCACTTAAAGGCCAGCGTGGTGATTTAGCCAAAGCTTGGCTGTCTGAATTAGAAAAGGTGGATCTTTCTGCTGAAGTGAATGAGAAACTACTCGAGAAAGTTGCGCACACATACACCGAGTACCTTCATGCCTGTAAAGACGCAGGTCTTCATTGGGTACAGCCTGGCCGCTTCGTATTACCTGGTGAGCTCGGAGGCGCGCCAGTGCTACAGTTTTTCCCGTGTCGTGCTGATTCTGAAAGCAAGGCGCTTAAGGGCAGCAACTTGGCGATGCTCGAAGCGCGTTTTCAGGAGTACCAACAGAAAGTAGTGAAAGCGTTTTATAAGCATCATTTTGCGACCTTCGATCGCCAGATTGTACTTGTGGATTGCTTGCAGCCCCTCAATGCCGGCGATGAAGCGTTTTACGACATGCGCCAAGCGCTAGAGCAGATCATGCATAGCTTCCGTTATGGTCGTAGTAGCTTTTTGCGCCGTTTATTCTCACCAAAAATCGACAAAGTGCTGTTTGCTGCCACAAAAGCGGATCACATAACGCCCGATCAGCATCCCAATTTAGTATCTTTGTTACAACAAATGGTGCATCCAGCGTGGCAAACCGCAGCCTACGAGAATATCGAGATGAGCTGCATGAGTATCGCTTCTATCCAATCAACCACGACGGGATTTATTTCTTCTGGAGATAAGACGATTCCGGCGTTACAGGGTACGACGTTGGATGGTGAGCCGATGACGATGTTTCCGGGAGAAGTGCCGAAAAAGCTACCAAATGCGGCTTATTGGCAAAACAACGGGTTTGATTTTACGTCATTTCGTCCGATGCCCTCACCGAATGATGAGCCAGTGAAGCACATACGCTTAGACAAAGCACTGGATTACCTGATTGGAGATAAATTGAAATGAGTGAGTTGAAGCAAAAACAAGTTTTCTCTGAAAAGGCAATGGAAAAAGAGCAGCAATCGAATCAACCGGAGTTAACGGCGCAGCAAACATTCGGCGAAAAAGAAACATTCGTACCTGTTGAAGTTAAAGAAGCGCACCAGGAGACCGAACAGGAATTGCAACTCGAGCATGTCATTCGTCCAAAACCGGGCAGAAAATGGCTCGCGACTGGCGCATTTGCCACCTTCGCTGGTTTGGTTGGCTGGCAAGCGGTGGACTCGGTTATAACTGCAATTCAAACTTCTGATTGGCTGGCTTTTAGCTGGACGGGGTTTATTGCTGCGATCGCTTCGCTTGGTTTAGGAGCTATGGGTAAAGAGCTTTGGAAACTGCGCAAACTACGAAATCATTTTAGTGTTCAAGAAGAAGCCGAAGCACTTGTTAATAGTGAGAGTGTGGGGAAAGGGAAAGCCTTTTGCGAAACAGTGGCAGAACAAAGTGGCGTGATGGCAGAGAACCCGGGCTTTGATCGTTGGCAGAACAGCATTAACCCAGCTCATAGTGATGCTGAAATCCTTGATATGTATGACTCGATGGTCGTGAGCCAACAAGACAAGTTGGCAACGAAAATCGTATCGCAGCACGCAACCGAGTGTGCGGCCCTAGTCGCTGTGAGCCCTCTTGCTGCCGCTGATATGTTGCTGGTGGCGTGGCGAAATTTCAAAATGATCGACAACCTCTCCACAGTATATGGGGTAGAGCTAGGTTACGCCTCTCGCATCAAGCTACTAAAAGCGGTATTTGTCAATATGGCGGCGGCTGGTGCCAGTGAGCTAGCTATTGATGCCAGTATGGACTTGATGTCGATGGACCTTGCGGGCAAAGTTTCTGCTCGTGCGGGGCAGGGACTAGGTGTTGGTATTCTAACGGCACGTTTGGGCTTGAAAGCGATGACCTTATTGCGTCCACTACCATGGTATCCTGACCGTCAGGTTAAATTGGGCACCATACGCAAGGCAGTGGCGGCGAAAGTTGCATCAATTACGATGAAACCGTAACGAATATCAACTTTGATGGATAGGATTGCTTGACGCGATTCCAAGCATGATAGAAACTACTGTCAACTTTTCCTGACAGTTGTGAATTGGGATATTTTAAGTGCGTCTTGAAGTCTTATGTGAAGATCGACTCGGCTTGACCCGAGAACTGCTCGATATTTTAGCGTCTAAAAGCATCGACTTACGTGGTATCGAAATCGATATTAGCGGTATTATCTATTTGAATTGCCCAGATATTGACTTTGATACGTTTAGTGAGCTGATGGCTGAAATCCGCCGTATTCCGGGGGTGAAAGACGTACGTAAAATCCAGTTTATGCCGATGGAGCGGCACAATACGGAGCTGCTCTCGCTAGTTGATAACTTGCCCGATCCGGTCTTTGCCATCGACCTTAAAGGTGCCGTAGACATGGCAAACATGTCTGCACTTTCACTGCTTGGTCTTCACAAACAAGAAGTAATTGGTACGCAGATCGGAGTTTTGCTGCCAAGTGTTCGTTTTTCTCGCTGGTCTGAAGGTGTGAATGGCAGAACGCGGGAAAACCTTGTGATTGATGGCTTGGACTATGTTCTTGAGTTGATGCCAGTTTATATCCGAGACGAAGCGCAAAACTCGACTCTAGCGAGTACTCTAATGACGATTCGCTCTAGTCAGCAAGTTGCCAGAATTGAAGAAGCGCTGCCACTGCATAATCCCCTGGGTTTTGAGCACTTTGTTGGAATATCGAACCGCCATAAAGCGCTAATGAATCAAGCTAAGAAGCTGTCTGTGCTTGACCAGCCACTGTTGATTGAAGGCGAAACGGGGACCGGTAAAGAAATGCTTGCTAAAGCTTGCCACAGCCGTTCTAGCCGTGCGAGTAAGCCATTCTTAGTTTTGAGTTGTGCTTCGATGCCTGACGATGTAGCAGAAACCGAACTTTTTGGTCATGCGCCGGGCTCGTTTAACCACGAACAAGGTCACAAAGGCATCTTCGAGCAAGCAAATGGCGGTACGGTATTTCTTGATGAAATCGGTGAAATGAGCTCGCATCTTCAAATCAAGCTGTTACGTTTTCTACAGGATGGTAATTTCCGTCGTGTTGGTGCAGAAGATGAGATGCATGTCGATGTTCGTATCATCGCTTCAACAAAACATAACCTTGCCGAGCTTTCTGAAGCGGGTATGTTCCGTGAAGATTTGTATTATCGTCTCAACGTACTTACGCTCAGCATTCCTCCGTTACGTAAGCGCTCAAACGACGTTGCGCCATTGCTTGATTTGTTTGTGGCGAAACATGCTCAACAGCTTGGGATTGATAAGCCAGAGTTTGATGATGGCCTAGTTGATGCCCTTGCAAATTATCAGTGGCCAGGAAACATGCGCCAGCTGGACAACATGGTTCTTCGAGCGCTCACAGAAATGGATTGTGGTATACTAAACGCGGAGCACTTCAATTTACCTCAGCCTCAATCAGTCGGCGCAGGTAGTGCGACTCTTAACATCGACGGTTCATTGGATGAGATCATGCGTGACTATGAATCTCAGGTTCTGGAGCGTTTGTATCAGTCATTCCCATCAAGCCGCAAGCTTGCTAAGCGCTTAAATGTATCGCATACCTCAATCGCTAATAAACTGCGTGATTACGGTATCCGCAAGAATTAATCGAATTGAACGAAAAGACGGAATTAATCATTTGTAATGGAAGATAACAGCTCATCTATCGCCGTTCATAAGTTGGACGGTGACTTGCTTCTTCGTACCGCTGAAATCGGTGACGCAGATATGATTGCCGAGTATTTTCAAGCGAATCGAGAATACCTGAAACCGTTTGAGCCGAAACGTGAAGAGGCTTTTTTCTCAGTGAACGGTTGGTTGCAAAAGCTTATCAAGCTCAATGAGCTGCATCGAATGGGGTTGGGGTATTATTGCCTCTTGGTCAGAGCCTCTTCGGGTGAAATGCTAGGTACGATATCCTTTAGTAATTTGAGTAGTTTCCCTTTTTATTCTTGTAACGTCGGATACTCTCTCGCTGAAAAAGCACAAGGGCATGGTTATATGCGTCGTGGATTAACCATGGCTTGCGACTACATGTTTAACGTTCAGAAACTGCATCGTATTCAAGCCGGGTACATGCCTCACAACAAACGCAGTGAATCTGTGCTAGAGCATGTAGGGTTCAATCGAGAAGGGTATGCAAAAGATTACCTTTTGATTAATGGTGAATGGCAAGACCACGTTCTAACGTCACTTATTAATCCGAACTGGCAACCAGAAGGGCGATAGTATGGAGCGATTGGAAAAGCAATTAGCACTTGTAATCGAGCTCGATAAACTCAAAAGTATTTTGCGCCGAACCCGAGTTAAAAGTGCTGAAGGGCGTCTCGAAAATAGTGGTGAGCATAGTTGGCATGTCGCACTGATGGCAATATTGATGGAAGAGCATGCGAATGCACCTGTTGATATTTGCCGAGTGATGAAAATGTTATTGATACATGACGTAGTAGAGATCGACGCGGGCGATACCTTTGTTTATGATACTGCTGCGTCTCAAGAGCAAGCAGAAAAAGAAATTAGAGCCGCAGAGCGCTTGTTTGGTATGTTACCCAGCGATCAGGAGCAAGAGTTATTGGCGCTTTGGCAGGAATTTGAAGCCGCGCAGACCGATGATGCTAAGTATGCAAAAGCACTCGACCGGTTAATTCCAATGCTCTTGAACTACCATAATAATGGTCAGAGTTGGAAGGAGCATGGCGTCTCTCGTGAACAAGCACTTACCATTAATAAACGAATTGAATTTGGCTCTGTTACCTTATGGGACAAAGCGAAAGAGTTGATAGAAGAAGCCACAGAGAAAGGTTGGCTGAAATCGTAATAAAGGAGACTGAATGTCTTATTTGCCTTTGGATGAATACCAAAGAAAATGGATTTTTACGCATCAGTCGATGCCTGTGCCAAAAGAAGATTTGGCTTTTATTAAGCCGATGAGCCAAGCTCGTTCAGCACAATTTTGGAAAGAAAATATTAGTGCTCAAAGCCCCGATATGGATCGACTTAGCTCCCAAGATTGGCCAATGAATGAGGCGAACTGGTCGGAAGTCGTTGATTGGATGGCTGCGTGGGAGTTAGATGATCCGGACATGCCAGCGGAAGTAGAAGCACATATCGATTGGCAAGACGATGTGACCGTTTACTTTTGCTACGAGAAGTACAATGTCATCGAAACTAAGTGGTCGATTTTTAAAAAGCATTGGAAGAACTTTCTCTTTTATGATGATGGTCCAATATTGATTGGACGTCGTCGTTCACAAGCGCTTTGGTTTGACTCAAAGGGCAATGTAAAACTCGGTGTTCGTCAATAACGAGTTATACTGCAAAGCCACCTTTTCGAGGTGGCTTTGTTTTTCTAAAGGCTGGATAATGGACTCAACACGCCGCCAGCCCCGCGCTCGATAACGTGAGTATAAATCTGCGTGGTTTTTACATCGGTGTGACCAAGCTGCTCTTGTACTGTTCTAATATCAGCACCAGACGCCAATAAATGCGTGGCAAAGCTGTGCCTGAGTGTATGGCATGTTACTGTTTTCTCGATACACGCATCCGTTGCAGCGCGCTTTACCGCTCTTTGTATTGCACTTTCATTGATATGATGCCTTCTGAGCTCTCCGGTGTCCCGATCTGTACTTAACTTTGTTGATGGGAATAAAAAGTGCCAGTTAAAATCTAGCTCCGCTTTTGGGTATTTACGTCGTAAACCTTCAGAGATGTATACGCCCGCATAACC
>NZ_WXWT01000463.1:0-6670 GCF_009904725.1 Vibrio sp. V43_P6S15P86 | reverse complement strand
TTATCTATCAATAATTAGGCAATTTCAATCAGCTTTGATACTAACTTTTCGATACCTGATGCCGCTTGAGAGATATTCTCTGCCAACATATAAGCAGGGGTTGATAGAACGAGGTGTGTTTCATCAAAAACGATATCCTCGACAGAGCAAGTGATGTGCTCGCCGCCCATTTGATTAAATGCTATCGAGATCGCTTCATCGTTGCCTACGGTGCCTTTCACGCCATGCTCATAAATCATCGGAATAATGACAGGAGAAATACACAGATAACCTGCTGGCTTTTTCGCATGAGCGAATGCGCGACATGCTTGAGCTACGTGTGTATTAATCGAGCACTCAGCCCCTGATACTGCGAAGTCAGTGAGATTTTTAGCGGCACCAAAACCGCCAGGTAAGAGTAGGGCATCAAACTCATCTGGATTCAATCTTGCAACATCATCAATATTGCCACGTGCAAGGCGTGCAGATTCCACCAACACATTTCGTGTTTCGTCCATCTCTTCGCCAGTTAGATGATTAATCACGTGTAATTGATCGATGTTAGGAGCAAAGCAATGCCATGATGCGCCTTGTTTTTCAATGGCATGGAGTGCTAATACGGCTTCATGCAGTTCTGTGCCATCGTAAACACCTGAACCACTGAAGATAACTGCGACTTTTTTCATTTGAGAATTCCTTTAGTCTGAGGTTTCCGTTTGTTGCTCTGTTTCTTTTAGATGTTGAGTGCTCGAATCAGTTTCGGCGATTTCGCTATCGTCGTCTTCTTCATCATAGTAGCGCACAACAAAAGGTGTAAGCATAACACTCGAGGGCAGAAAATGTTTCATATCGACTCCAACTGCGTAATGGAGTGATTTTTATACTGATTTTTATAAAACAGTACGTTGAACCTGATCATTTTTGAGTTAAGCTGATGTTTCCTTTGGCATTCGTGAGTGGTAGGTCACATGAAATCAGTGCAATTTCGTTTCACACTTTATGGTTGTATTGCCATCCTCTCTTGGAGTTGCTTACTTGGCATTGCCAGGTTGGTTACCGAGAGCTTAGGTCCCGTGGGCGGGGCGGCCATGTTGTACTCTCTCAGTTCTATTTTCCTTCTTATCGTAGTTGGCATTCCGAAGTTATCGTATTTTTCTCCAAAATATCTCGTGCTTGGTGGCGCGATGTTCGTTTGTTATGAAATATTTCTCGCTTTATCTCTGGGATATTCCAACTCGCGTGCGCAGGCTATTGAGGTGTCGATTGTCAATTACCTTTGGCCAGCACTCACCGTTTTGTTTGCGGTTTTAGGCAGTAACAAAAAAACAAACTGGCTGCTTTATCCAGCGGTTGCGCTGGCGTTTATCGGAGTCGCGTGGACGGTGAGTGGTGAGAATGGCTTATCCGTTACTCAGATTATGTCCAATGTCAGTAGTAACCCTTTGGTGTACTTTATGGCTTTCGCAGGAGCAGTTATATGGGCCTTTTATTGTAATTTAACCCAGAGGCAGCAATCCAAACATAACGCGATTACGTTGTTTTTCATTGCTACTGCTGTTTCGTTATGGGTGAAATATGCGTTTGCTGATGAGCCAGAGATGACTTTTTCATGGGAAGCAATGGGCTACCTTTTTGCTTCTGCGGCGTTGATGGCTGGTGGTTATGGTTTGTGGAACATCGCGATTGTTGGTGGAAACATGGTCTTTCTCGCGACACTTTCTTACTTTACGCCCATTTTCTCTGCGCTATTTTCTTCCATTATTCTTGGTGTGACGTTGAGCAATAGTTTCTGGCAAGGCGTTGTTATGGTAACGGTGGGCTCGCTGATGTGTTGGTTAGTCACCAAAGAGAAGCGCGAAGCTGCAGGTTAAACCAAAATTATCTGGTTTTATCTTTGCGCTGTATGCTCAAATGACAGAAAGAAAAAAGCTCCCGACCGAGGGAGCTTTTTTCTTTCGTGTTCTAACAGTTTGCGACGTTTAAATGGAGTTGCAGTTTGAATCTGTGCTTCGACAGACGTTTCGTTAACTGAGTACGAGTTTGTTCCAACTTATCCAATGCGATGGTGTCGTCATCGACGTGCAAATCGATGTTAATACGAAGCTCTTGGCCCACTTTAGTGATACCCGCTAACTTCAGCTGGTGGTCAGATGTTTTTTCTATCTCTAGTACATCATTGCCAACGACCTGACATAGCTCTTTGCTTGGTGTCATCATTAGTAGCTCACGTAGTGCACCAACCAACATATCAAAAGGAACTTTCAGAAAGTAGAAGCCCATTAGCACCATCATCATAGGATCGGCATAAACCGCATATTCAGCGAATGGTGTTAGTGATACAGCCCAAGCAGCAACAAATCCAACCGTCACTGCCACACTTAATAGCGTATCCATCTGCCACTGTTTTTTCTCTGCTTCAATCAAGCCTGATGAGAAGCGACGGCTGCGTTTCGCCATAAACCACCAAGCGTAACCACAACCGATGACGTTTACGATGCCGAAGAGAGTGGCAATAGAAGCATCGACTTCACGGCCTCCGGACATCAATGCTGATATCGCAGAGTAGAGAGAGAAGCTTACAACCACTAAAATGACGGCTGCTTTTATCGCAATAACGATTGGTTCTAAGACCGCTTTTCCAAATGGGAATACAGATTTTGAAGGCTTGTTAATATAGTAAGAAGCGGCCAGTGACAATAAAGTTAACAGTAAGCTGACCAAAGAGTAAACACCGTCAAAAACGATGACAATTGATCCTACAAGCAAGCCAAGTACCATACCACCAGCAGCGAACCCAGATGTTAAAAGGGCTGAAATGGTTAGAATACGGTTTTCGTTTTTGCTTGTCCTGTCACACATAAAAGATGCCTTTAAATTTTAATACCTTACTATTCTTCTCGCATAAGGTAATTTAGGCAACCACTAAGTGAGCAGGTTCTAATCTAAAAAGTTGCGTTTTTGTTTATGTTCTTATAAAACAATGACTTGCTTCATGATTGTGGTGCCAATAAAATTGGCGCTCACTGATAAAATGTTTAGAAGTCAAATAAATACTCGCTCAATTTATCCGCTAACCATGTCATTGCTGGGTGCTCAGTTTGACCGTTAGGTGAAAACATACAGTAGTCTTCTTGTGTCAATCCGTATGTATGCTTGATAACGGCGAGCTTTTGCTGGCGAAGGTAATGGCGGATTAATGGTTCTGGCAGTACACCCCAAGCGTCTTCTTCTAAGATGGTGTTGAGCATGTAGTCAAAACTCGAAAAGCCAATGTATCGAGTCGAGAAAGGCTGCAGTTCAGGGTTGTCTTTCTCATTTAGGTACACCATCAACGCTTGCATCTGGCTGCGTAGATCTTCGTCTGAGACTCGGCGCATCTTACTTAGGCGGTGTTCTGCACTGCATACTGACATCATACGTATCTTGCCTAGTGGGTTATACACGATACGAGGATCGTCGACGCGCTCATAATCAACACCAAAGGCAAAATCCACTTGGTGGGTACTGACTAAGTTGGCTAAGTCGCCACTGGATGCCAAGATTAAGTTGAAGGTTGTGGAAGGGAAGCGGTTATTCAGTGTATGAGAAAGCTCCTGCCAGAGATCATCAGGTAAGGAGTCGTCACGTGCAACCCAAACTTCCGCGTTAAAACCTTCTGAGATTTGAGCACAGGTTTTTCTTATCCGCTGTGCGATGATAAGTAGGTGTTCGCAATCTTTGTAAATGGCTTTCCCAGCTTCAGAGAGAGTGAGCTGGTTGCCAGTTCGGGTAAACAACTCAACGTTGAGATCTTTCTCTAAAGCCTTAATCGACATACTGAGTTTGGTGCGATTACAATCGAGTTGCCTTGCCGCTTCAGAAACAGAACCACACTCAGCGATGGTGCAGAAGGCTTCTACTTGAGTTAAGTTCATGATTTGACACAACCAATAAATGAATTCAAATAATTTGGGTATTATGCAGATGCGCTCCCAAAGCCATGAAAGATTATCGAAAAAAACGCGAATCCGCCAGATAAGTCTATGGTCTTTTAACGGTTTTGCGGTAATCTATGTGGGTTACAAAAAGTGAACATGGAGGCCACGATGGCACAAGATTGGGACGGCTTAGCAAAAAACTGGGAATCAAATCCAGCAACAGAGCAATTTGCGCAGTCGGTGTTTGAGCAGTTACAACAGCTAACTCAGCTTGATGGCATTAAAGTACTAGATTTTGGATGCGGAACAGGGCAGTTAAGTCAACGATTGTCACCGATGGTTAAAGACATCGTAGCATTAGACGCATCGGAAGCCATGATTGAGGAACTCGATAAAAAAGAGCTCGTCAACGTAGAACCTGTGGTAGATGCACTATCTCGCGGCTTGGTTGCTCAGCACCCTGCGTTTCGTGGACAGTTCGACTTGGTGGTTGCATCGTCAGTTTTAGCGTTTGTGGAAGACTTAGACGTGTCATTAAAAATCTCGCATTCTTTACTTAACCACGGCGGTTACTTTGTTCATTTTGATTGGATTGCAGAATCTGAACAAGACGGTTTTACCCTTGCGAAGTCTAAACGTGCTTTGAAAGATGCAGGTTTTACTGAGGTGGAATCGCAACACGTTTTTGACATTACATCTGACGGTAAAACGATGTCGGTATTAATGGGGCTTGGTCGCCGTTAATACTGAACAAAGAACACCACATGATAAAAGCGAGCTACCTAGCTCGCTTTTTTCTTATCGGTTGAGGGTATGTACCTAAGTTAATCTCACTTGTTCTTCAACCTGTCGCTGGGGGTGTAAGCAAAGTGGTTCTCTAACAACCAAGTGTTCTGAGGTTATTTTTGGGCGACTATCCTGCGGATCTCCTCCAACACTTCAGGGTTGGCTATTGCGCCTAAATTTTCTACGCTCCGATTGTTAACGACTTGCTTAACGGCTAACTCGACCAATTTTCCCGAACGGGTCTTAGGTATATCGCTTATTGCGTAAATTGCACTAGGTACATGCCTTGGAGAACATGCAGACTTTAGCTGTGCTTTGATGGAGGCGATCATCTCGTCGTTGAGCTCTATCCCTTTCATTAATTGGACAAACAGCCATATTTGTTCGTTGCGATCAACTTCTTTTCCTACTGCGATGGAATCTAGAATACCGTCTATACTGTTCACTTGCTGATAGATTTCGGCCGTGCCGATTCTTACGCCACCGGGATTCAACGTGGTATCACTTCGACCATAAAACACGTATCCACCAACGCTGGTCTGTTCAACATCGTCGCCGTGGTGCCAAATATTGTCGAACTTATCCCAATAAGCACGATGATATCTTTCCCCGGTGTCGTTCCAAAAGCCAGCGGGGAAGTTGGGCAATGAATTGGCACAAACCAACTCACCGCGCTCTCCAATTACGCTATTACCTTGCGGGTTAAAGACTCTGACATCGACCCCTAACCCTGCTGATTGGCACTCTCCCCGATAAACGGGAGAAATAGGGTTGCCCAATACAAAGCAGCCACAAATGTCTGTTCCGCCAGAAATCGAGGCGAGGTGTACATCTTCTTTAATGTGTTGATAGACATAATCAAACTGTTCTGGATACAGAACAGAGCCCGTTGAGCAAATGGTTTTCAGACTTGGAAATGCATCACTTTTCGGCGGAGAAAAAGAAACTTTTTCCAATGCCTCTAGGTATTTCGCCGAAGTTCCAAACAGCGTCACTTCGGCTTGTTCAGCGAGGTCCCAAAGCACGTTATGAGTGGGATAAACAGGGCTACCATCAAAAATCACCAAACATGCGCCGCTCGCGAGTGAAGAAACGTGCCAGTTCCACATCATCCAGCCGCAGGTCGTGTAATAAAACACTCTGTCGTTCGGTTGAATATCGCAATGCAGTTGATGCTCTTTCAAGTGATTAAGCACCGTTCCGCCGACGGAATGAACGATGCATTTCGGTTTGCCTGTCGTGCCTGAAGAATAGAGCACAAATAGCGGATCGTTAAAATTAACACGAGTAAAAGTCAGCGCTTCGGGTGTGTATTGATTCAGGACGTTTTGCCAATCTTGAGTGCAGACGTCGCATTCAAAAATGTGTGGTTTCAGGTAGCTAATTTGGCAAACCTGTTTAAGACCATCAAGATGATCCGCAATGTGCTGGTTTTTCTCAGACATATCGAAAGTTTTGCCATTGAATGTATAGCCATCACAAGTAAACAGGATTTTAGGTTTCACTTGACCAAAGCGCTCCAAAACGCTTTCAACGCCAAAATCAGGTGAGGTAGAAGTCCAGGTTGCCCCTAAACTGGTGGTTGCTAACATGGCTATCACCGTTTGAGGTAAGTGAGGCAAATAGCCAGCGACGACATCACCTTGCTTGATTCCACATTCTTTCAACCATTGCTGGACACTCGAAACTTCTTCACACAATTGTTTCCAGGTGTAGGTCTGTTTTTCTTCACGTTCATTTTCAAACCAAATCGCGAGATCATCGGGTTGGTGACACGCGTAGGTTAGCAAATTTTCGGCGTAGTTAATTTGCGCGTTTGGGAACCATTTTATATCCCTATTTTCAACAGGTTGCTGCCAGCGACTTTCTGCTCGCTCTTTTATGGTCTCTCCCTGAGTGCCAATGACGTCGCAGAATAGCCAAACTTCCTGCCAAAATTTTTCTACATGATCGAGTGACCATTGATGCAGATCAGCGAAGCTTTCAAG
>NZ_WXWT01000263.1:0-6706 GCF_009904725.1 Vibrio sp. V43_P6S15P86 | reverse complement strand
CTAGATATCCGCCCTGCATTGGCTAAATTTACGCGCTTGTTGTGCTCTATCGCGGTAACAAACATACCAACGCCGACATCAGCGAGCGCAATTTTGATTGAATTTTTTGGATCGTACTGCATAAAAAGAAAGCTTACTCGATATTAACGGCAGTATTATAAGAGATTTGATTAATTGGCGTGATAATAAATTAGAATTGATTACTATTAATGAGCATCCTGTCAATTAATAACCCATCGCGATCACTAAGCCCTTTTTGTTATTATGGTCTTTAGCCTAGCAAATATACAGATATGACACTCAAGAGCAGAACCTCTAACCGACACGTCTTAAAATAACTGAGGATAATTATTCATAAATATTTATAGATTGCGGACAGCATCAATAACTGTATTTTATAAATGATTTTTACTGTTGACTATTTTTTATAAATGTCGATGATTAGCCGCCTAATCTTAGTATGTTATTAACCTAGTAGCGCATAAAATGATAGCCAAACAATTTGAACTGATACTTTTGTGATTGTAATGTACGCCAACAGATCAACTCTATGTTATCACCCCCACACACTCATCTCTGATGCTAACACGCTCGAGGAGGAAATATCTTGACCACCATATTTGACCAACAAGCCTCAGATAGTGACCGAGAGTTCCTGAAAATCGTTGAAGAACGATTCATTCATATCTTCGACGTATTTAACGAAGGCCTCTTCTACATGGATGAGTTTGGTACCATGGTATTTTACAACAAAGGCTTCTATGAACAGCTCGGTATTAACGCTGGCCGAATCAGTTTAGAGCAGTGGTTAGAGCTTGTTCATCCTCTTGATCGAGAAAGGCTGTCCACAAGGGTCGATGCGCACATCACGACCAACAATAAGAGGGTTACAACCACTTACCGAGTGCGTAAACCCAATGGACAATACGTCTGGATAGAAGGCGTAGCCATGACCAAAGAAACAGAACATGGCCATTACATGGTTGGCAGCCATCGCGATATTTCTGAGCGTAAGCTGATGGAAAGTTACATCCATCAAGTCGCATTTCATGACAACGCATCAGGCATGGCTAACCGCGCCCATCTCTTGCTGGATATCGAGGACAGTGTACGTACCACCGATTCTTGCGCGTCTATTTGTTATATTCAGATCGAAGACATCAAATCTTACTTGAATCAATATGGCAGCGAACTGGTCGATGGATTAGTAGAGAAGTTGCTACAAACTCTCAGTCACTTGCCCTCTCCAAACAGCTCGGTGTATCGCGTGCATGATGATGACTTTGCGATTTTGATTCACGATGAGTGCTCAATAGAAGCGCTACAGAGTTACGCCGAAAGTTTAAAACAAACCTACCATGAAGCGGTGATTGAAGAAGGCCAATACCTAGGTAGCAACATTAGCATTGGTTTGTATCCTTGTATTGACCCTAGTCACTCCGCAGAGGAAATTTTACGTAAAGCGGCAAGAACTTGTCAGTACGCGAGCGAACAAAATAGAGACCGCGTCGCGGTCTACAGTGAGAAGACGCAGCATGCCGTTGATCGCTACTTCTTTATTGAGCAAGGTCTTAAAAGTGCGCTAGAAAAACAGACATTAAGTGTTAAGTTCCAGCCAATTATTGACGCCAAAAGCTCAAAAGTGGTGAGCTTCGAATCACTAGTGCGCTGGCGTAGCAAAGAGTTTGGCGAAATTTATCCCGACGAGTTTATCCCCGTAGCAGAGAACAAAGGATTGATCGTCGAACTGGGATATCAAGTATTTGCCAAAGCGTGTGAATTCATCAAAAACTACCGTTCACGTTACCAAAACCAAGTTCGTGTTAACGTGAACGTTTCTGTACTTCAGTTAATGAACAGCGAATTCCCTACGCGAATTAAAGCCATGGCGGATGAAGCAGGCGTTGACCCCGAGTCCATTGTTTTGGAACTGACAGAAACGTTTATTTTGGATAATAACCAGACGGCTATTGCCCCCCTAAGCACGCTCAGGGAGTTAGGTTTTGCACTCTCGCTCGATGACTTTGGCTCTGGTTACAGTTCATTAAATAGCTTCTTCGACTTGCCGATGACACAAATCAAAATTGATAAGTCGATGGCATGGAAGACACTGACCAATCGCTCTTCTCAAGAGTATTTGAAGTTTCTTATCACTATGTGTCAGGAAAATAATATTGAAGTGGTGATAGAAGGCATCGAAGACGCAAAAATGTGTGACTTCTTTTCCGAGATGGGCGTCGATTATTTGCAAGGTTATTGGTTCTCTAAACCACTCTCTGTTGCCAGTGCCAGTCGCTATTCATTGAGCTAAACCGTTCTTCGGCGAAATAATCCCAGAATTAACGCTATTCCGCACGGCCACGTTAAGCATGCTGAACTACTCACAGTAAATTTCAGACACTAACTGGCCGTGACGAAAGCAACCTTAGAGAGCCTTGATTAACGTAGGCGCTCAAAAACAACACTCTGATCTAAGTGTTCGTGATATTGAGTGTAATCTAAGCCCATATCAAAGATATATTGAGTCACCAAGTTTCTAACGCACTCAATCAATTGGCTCGCTTGCCATGGCTTCTCAAAGTAGCGATCAATACCTGCGGAGTTAATTGCATTAATGGTATCCGTGTGCGTCGCCTGCCCCGTCAGAAGCACTTTACGTGTGCGAACAAAACGACTGTCTTGTGATACCTCTGTCAGTAGTTCCACTCCTGTTTTACCTGGCATGACATGATCGGAAATTATTAATGCGATCATCTCGCCTTCTGCATCAAGCTCATCCATCAGTTCTAGAACCTCACCTGCGGATTCGCAGTCTTCGATATTCAACCACTGATGTAACGGCTCTAAATCTTGTAGAACCGCGCTTAATACCTCTCGTTGGTCATCAACGCAAATTACATTAAGCTTCTCCATGTTCACCCTCTACTGGTAACTTGATTCTAAAAATTGTTTTTTCACTGTCGCTCTTTACCACAATAGAGCCGTTATATCCGGCGATAATGCGTTTCACAATCGACAGCCCTAATCCTAAACCAAACGATAACCCACCCTTTTTAGTGGTGAAGTTTGGCCGGAAAATTTTTCTGCGTGTCGCTTCATCGATTTCTGGTCCGTTGTTAGCAATCGTGACCAAAATTTTCCCCTTACTCTCTCGAGTATGTATTTCGATCCCCGGATCTTCGGTTTGACCAAGTGCATCACACGCATTCTTTAAAATATTGACCCAAACTTGTACGAGTTCGGTTTGAGAGCCAACAAAGTCCGGCAACTCCGCTGGGCTAAAACGTACGCTCACGCGTCTTAAGTCACTTTGCAATAGGGCCAGCGCTCGATTGATTGAGTCATTAATATTAAATGCTTCATCCAAGTCGATATCCGTACGCCCCAATTGTTTCACTGAACGTACAATGCCAACAGTATGTTTAGAGGCAATACGCAAATCATGAAGGTCTCGCCCCATTTGCCAGAAACGTATCGCTTCTTCGGGTCTTTTTAACCAATGCTCCGACAGGAAATTATTTGGAACGGCACGTGCGAGATCACGCGCGAGATCCTTGGGTAAGCCGTAATATTTTTCGAAGTGACGCCCCCGCTTTCTCGCTTCGCTGGAAGAGACTTTCTGTCCTTGCATCAAACCAAAATCAAAAAACTGACTCGCTTCCGGATGAACCTCTTCAAGCAATTCCATGATGACCGACTCGAGTCGCTCTGATTTACTGCTTACCACACCAATAGCATTGTTCAACTCATGAGCAATACCCGCAGCAAGCTGCCCTAACGTTGTCATTTGCTCTGCGGTATGCAGCTTTTGCAACGCTTTTTCTTTAGCCAAGGCCTCTTGCATTGCACGCCGTTGACGCCGAGATAACTCGTTCACCATCACAGGCATAAATTGTGTCGTCAATGGTCCGTATGTCGCCTCTTCCACCGCGGGCGTATCACGCTGTATCCAAGCCAGTTCAACATCGGTTTGAGCAATCACTGTCGAAGAGGCCGTCCATGTACCAGAAAAGAAACTATGTACGCCAATAAACGCACCTTGAGACGCAGAGAATACCTGAATTGGCTTCTTATCATCTTCCGCATAATAGCCAGCCAACTCTCCTGAAAGCACGTAGTACAACCGATCGTTGTAGCCAGCTTGCTCAATAAGCACCGATCCGGATAGGACCGTTAATCGGCGTTCAAGATGGTTAAAATAGCGTTGTACTAACGCATCTAGTTTCGTTTCGTACATGGGTTACCCAATATGCCCAACTGTATGTAAAATCCAAACCATAACAAAACTAAGTAATACACCAATCACGCCCAGCACTGCACCGATACGAGCCATTTGGCTGCTTTCGACATGCCCAGTAGCATGAGCTAACGCGTTTGGTGGCGTACTGATTGGTAACGACATACCGAGTGAAGCGGCAAATGTCACGACTAAGATCAGCGTCACTTCTCCACCCAGTGGCGTTAACGAAGTCATCGAGGTACCTAGCGCAGCCATAATCGGCATAAGTAAGTTTGCAGTAGCCGTATGCGACATGAAGTTTGCCATTAACAAGCACAAGAAAGCCGCACCAAACAAGACCACATATGGCGAGAACTGATCAAACGGAATACTGTGTACCACCAGCTTCGCAAGCCCTGTTTTATCCAGAGCAAGACCCAGAGCGATACCACCTGACACCAACCAAAGCACGTCCCAAGAAATTTTCTTCAAATCTTCCTTGTTGATAATGCCCGTCAATGAGAATACCGCGACCGGAATTAATGCCACTGTGTAAGAGTTCATCCCATGTGCTGACCCCATCAACCAAAGAATAATCGTACCTGCGAAGGTGACATAGACAATCATCGCTTTTGGTGTTTTCAAAAACTTGCTCTTAATGTTCAGATCGATGGTGGTTTGCTCGGCTTTATACAAAAAGCCAATCAGAAACCACGCTAGCGCCATCATCACAATGACGAATGGCACGCCAAAGACCATCCATTCACCAAACGTAATTAAGTTGTCACCAACCAAATATTTCAGCGCGATAGCATTCGGGGGCGTGCCGATTGGTGTACCAATACCACCAATGTTGGCAGCAACAGGAATACACAAGGCAAATGCAATTCGACCGGGATCTTTAGGTCCAAATACCGCAATCACAGGGGTTAGAATCGACAACATCATCGCTGTTGTTGCGGTGTTTGACATAAACATGGAAAAGACAGCGGTGATCAACATCAAACCCAACATAACGAACTTTGGGTTTTGCCCAAATGGTTTTAGCAACACGCGCGCTAAGTTGACATCCAGCCTGTACTTTGTCGCCGCCATAGCTAAGAAGAACCCGCCGAGGAACAGCATAATAATCGGGCTAGCGAAAGTCGCCATTATCTCGTTATATTGCAACAGCTCACCAAAATGTGGCTGCCCTTCTTGCAAGCGAAAAAGCACGATGCTCTTATTCGAAACAAGCAATAATTCGAGCACAATGATAACGACCGAAGTGGCGTAGATTGGAATAGGTTCAAACACCCAGCAGAGTGCAGCAAGCAAGAAGATTGCGATCACTCTCTGCTGGACGATAGTAATGCCATCAAATGGGAATGCAGAGAGGGGCATTAACCAAATAAGCAATGGTATCAATGTTGGAATAATGTATTTGAGATAAGGGCGCATAGTACTACTTCTCTTCCTGAGATGGTTAGCCAGACACGTTTGGCGTTTGGAACGCCATTACCCACCGCAATACCGAGGCTTTTAGGCTCTGACTAAGCCTTCAGAGACGAAAAATGCAGTAATGGCTTGTTCCAGAGAAGATTATGCACACTGTTTTCAAACAAAACTTTGGTGCGAGATCAATGAACTTGTTTTCACATTGGAAAACATTTTATATCTGTGTTCAAGCTCACTAAATGCTCACGATTTCAATGAAATATACTTTTCCATCATAAAGTTAGTTAAGGTTTCTCCCCTAACTTCAGCACGTTGCTGAACCTTAACTTTGAACCCCATTTTCTCGTAGAAAGGTCGTGCAGTGATACTCACCTCAGAGTACAGTCGCTCTATTCCCTTTACTTTCGCCTGTGGAAATAGAAAAGACATCAAATCACGACCAATACCTTGGCCTTGATATTCATGGTGACAAAAGAAATGGTCAATCAAGCCGTCACTTTGCAAATCACAATAGCCAACGACCTGCCCTTCTATTTCCGCAATATAGGGTTGAATAGCATCCATTGTGCGTTGCCATGAGTTGAGGTCAAAATCTGATGGGGCCCAAGCTGAAACTTGTGATTCGGTATAATCGCGACGATTAATGACTCGTACAGTGTGGTAAAAAAGTGTCCACAATATTGGAGCATCCTCTGTGCGATAGCGACGTATTGAGAGCATCGGTTCAACCATTCCTATTCGATAAATACCAAGTATTAACGCAAAGTAATACTGGTGAATTCATCATTTTCAATACCAACCACTAAAGGCTTTTCAAGCTGATCGCTGTTCATCAATACGGTGGTATTTAGCTCTCGACTTGATCTGCGTATTTTGCTTTTTCTGATGATATGTATATTCACAATGTAATCGGAATATTCCTTCGTGACTCCTCCAGAAAACTCCACATGTTCACTTTCATTATCTTGAACCACATGAAATTTTCGATTTGCTTGAATATCAGCGCTGAGTGAAGAGTCACCATAGTTCAGTACAACGGACGTTGGTTCA
>NZ_WXWT01000176.1:0-6739 GCF_009904725.1 Vibrio sp. V43_P6S15P86 | reverse complement strand
CTTAAACATAGGCTAACGATGAGTAATCCACTTCCTCCAAAAACTTCGATGTTCTGGCACGACAACAGCTATACCCACGAAGAAGCCGTTCAGGCATTTGAAAGCGATGGCACGTTGAAATCGCTGAATATCGTTCCAACCACGGAATCCGATGATCTTGCTGGCTCACCCCCAGAGCGCAGTATGTTTTGGGAGGGAGAAACAAAAAAAATCGATCCGCCACCGCCGTCTGAACCAGAGCCTCTCAATTTAAAAACCGAGAAAGAACCAACAGAGGCTTTACCGGCACACTTCATCCCTGTTCGCTACGCCATCGATCAGCTAGAAACGGAAGAAACACAACCTTTTGGTTTGCCTGAAGAATGGAAAGGCCAAGGCCCAGCCAAACTCAATACCGTTGGCTACACCCTGCGTCAACTACGCGATGGTTGGCTGTATGTCTATGATGCAATTAACAAAAGCTTAGACGAATACGAAATCAAAGGAACGCAATTCACGCTCTATAAGTTGGGAGAATCAGAAAGCCCAAAATCAGAACAGCGTGGGACACCACAAGATGCAAGGCCCTTCCTTACTTACGTCAACGGAAGCGTACTATCGATTTGTTTCTCTGAGCACCGGTGGACATGGCACACGTTCATGCGCGTCCTTAACAATCCGAGTAATCATATCGATCGCATGCAAACCATTGTTCTGTCTGCAAACGAGAATCAGCACAACATTGCCCCAATAGATAAATTAACCCAAGTTGCTGATATTGAATCTTCTGCCGTCGATGATGGTCGCTTTGCGGATTCTGGCATCGCCACCAAAGCAGATGAAGATGGTTCTGTCTTTAAACCTGTTGCTGTCGAAAGTAATTTAACCTCTGCGATTCCAGAAGAAGAGTCGGGTTACTTCGTCGCGATAAAAGATTACGCCGCAGACATTCAAGATATGTCTCTGCATTTTGTTGGTGCTGCAAGCCCTTACCGTCTTTTCACTGACCAGTTTTCAAACCAGTGGAACTTGATGCAGACCGCCATGCAATTGTGCATGTTCGGGGCAAGTGACGAGATAGACATGCCAGCTAGCGTTAAGCGTAACAGTGAAGAGCTGTCGTTTTATACCGACATGGCTGAGTATTATGATTCCTCTAACCAACTTGATTTGGCAGAGCAGAACAAAAGCTCAGTTCAATCCGGCTATCCCGCCAAATTTTCCGCTGGAGCGATTGAATCACACCAACATACCCAAAGTGACATTGCCAAAGCGATACAGGACAAATATCGAATTTCTGCGAGCCGATTTGGTAAATACGAACAATGGATAGCGACTGAGCGCTGGCGTAAGCAGCTCAACTGGAAGCAAATGCTGAGCGAGATGCAAGAGCTATCAGAACAAAAAGAAACCTTGCTAGCCCAAGTTGTCTGGGTAAAAAGGGATTTTATTGCTGTAATGGAATCCTTGACACCTCATCATCTCGAGAGAACCTTCGACCTATACAGCGAAGACACGCAGTACAGTTTGTATCAACTGCACAAGCAAGCCGTTGAGTCATTTACTCTGGTGATGCAAGAAGAAGACCGCCAATGGGCTGAAAGCCAATGGGAAAAACCAACCAGTTTACTCGCTCTCTACACTTCCGGATTTAGTCGTAGTCTCTTTAAACAAGTGGAGAAGTTAATTCCTGAACAAGTTTCAAATCAGGTAGGTGAAGTAGACGTCGCCAAAATTGTTCCAGACACTGAAAGCTCAGACAAACAATTTATGGACTACGTTTCGGCAGCAAGTAATCGTGTGGGTATGTATGCAAAAGTAATGGACTTTATTTCTAACCCAAATACTGCAGAAACCGAGTTTTTAAAAGACATCGCGAAAGGATTTAAGGAACTAGATATAATCTTCAAAGCCGCAAACAGCGCAATAATGAAGAGTGCACTAAAATTAGGAGTTAGCTTTACTTCTCAAGCTTCACTTCTAATCATGCCCGTTTTCTCAAAGCCTTTAACTCGAAATAGCTTTTATTGGCGAGCAGTGTTCGCTGAACGTTTAGCTACCAATACTGCTGTCAAAATCAATAAAAACTATGCGCAAGGTTTTGGTGATTGGAAGTCTAACCATGATAAAAGAGTGGTTGCCTCAAACCAAAACAAGGCCATTATAGCAGCTTTTAATAAAGGCGATAAAACAGTATCAAAACAACAATATAAACAAGCCTTAAAACAACAAAGTCACCTCCAAAAAAGTCTAGCAGTGGCAACATTAGAATACCCACAATACATCGAGTTTCCAGATGACGTACTTGAGGCAACAATTCAAATGCGTAAAGATATATGGGATAACAGATTAAACAACCTTAATAAACTGTTTGAAGATGTGGGTGGTCTAGGCTTCTTAGCTCTGATTTTCAACTGTCTCGCACTTGCTGATGCAATGAACAGCATTCAAGAAACTGGGCTCATGACCCAAGATGATTTCTTGGATATTCAACAAAAGCTGTTTTACACGGCCGGAGCTTGGACGGGTATTCGTACGGGTAAATTATGGGATAAGGTTAAGGGGAGTGACGAACTCAGAGAGCACTCGCTTAAAACTCTTAAAAAGTTAGTAGGTCGAAATACAAAAGGCTTTGAAAACCTGGTTCTTGATGACTTAAAAGTATTTAATAAATGGCTCGCGATTACAGGGGCTTTAGGTGCGCTAGCTTCAGGTATAGAGGCTTACCGTTCTTGGCAACGAGAGGATGAGTTGTATGGTCGAGAGTTAGTGTTTCAAAGGTTGAGTACAGCTAGTTTAAGCGTAACAAGCGCTATCGCCACGTTGCAATTTGGAGGCGCATTAACAGGGTGGCTCTCACCTAACATAACATTTGGTGCTCCAGTTATGGCTGCTTTAGTTGTAGTAACGATTATTACTTTAGTTGCCAATCACGTTCTGAGTAAAGTAAAACAAGATGATTACCAAAAGTGGTTAGATAAACTACCTTGGGGTTATCACCCAGCTCGCACTCAGTGGAGCCAATCTGCAAGCTTGCCTGAAAGAGAAAAGCATAATTCAGCATTAGTGCAGCAAGCACTGTTTGACCTGCAATCCATTATTCAGCAGCCAACGGTATACCATCAGCCTATTGAAAAAATACAGGCTTATCCTGGCTATACACATCGTGAGTTAGTTGGTTTGGAAGTGCATGTTCAGCTTCCACGACGAGCTGCAACGAATGGTGTTACAGTGCGTACCAACACCAAGACAACAGAAGATGATTTAACGTCAGGCTCGTGGCATCAGAACGCAGATTTGGTCACGCTACAAACTCAGAGCCAAGCTAGCAAAGAGTTATTGGTGTATAAGGTAACATTGCCAATTAAAGAGGCCGATCAATACCTTGCTATGCAAGTAGCTTATGATGTGGAAGATGACGCCCCAGCTAAGCGTGAGTATTGGTTCCAAAACGGCATAAAACAGAGTGCAACTTATGGCGCGATTTCAGACAATACCAAACAAGACATCATTAAAAAAACACTCACCCCCGTTGTTGGCACATTAGTTTTTCAGGAGTAACCCTTGGCATATTCACCATTTTATATCACCCCAGAAGAATTGGCGGTTTATCAAGAGGCGCAAGAGCAAGAAATTCTCACAGGGGACAATTTAACAACGTGGCGTAAGTACGATATTGAAGAACCAAATCGATACCTTTATTTGTTCATTTCGATTGTGGCAATGTTGCCGATAATTGTATTTTTCTACTTCCTTGGCTTTTGGTCTAGAGGGTGGGTTAATGATGCCATATCGGTACTTGTCACATTTTTTGTGTACTCGTTAAGCTACTACATGTATGGACGAGACTATCGCTATGACTACATTTTTTCAGATAAAGGCTTTGTGATGAAAAAGCGTCGCAATATGCCTAAATGGATAAATACCGCCGCACAAGCTGTTGGCTGGATAGGTGCAGTGGTATGTGTGGTAATGGTAGCGGTGGTAGGCCCGATGGCGTTAGCGGGAGCTGGTGCTCTTATTTTATTCTCATTCGGTATGTTAAAACGCCAGCCTGATGAACGAACAGAAGTTAAAGTGAGCGAACGAGAAGATTGGCTTTTTGCGGACTACAACAAGAAAAGGAAAGTGATCCAGTTTTATTTTAAGCATGACATATGCAGATATCGAGACACTGCTCATAAGACTATCTTTCGCTCACAAGATCGATTCGATTGTTACGTTTTCTTTAAAACTGAATCGGATTTAGAATCCATGGTCGCGCAACTGTCAAAGGTCTACAAACTGAATTGTACCGAGGTCGATGACCATAAAAAGTTGTTTGAAGCAAAGCCAGAATCAAGGCTCTTTAGTATTCCGGTTTGTAGTAGAGAATATCAAACCGATGAGGTATTTGATTTAAGGGCGTCAAATGCCCCGCTCCCAGAGCGAGAATACCTTTACAACGGCAAGTGGCAAACGGAATCTGAAATCGAACGCTTAAAAACGGCTGGCGAACAGCAAGCAACTCCCGCTTCATAGTTTGCAGCAAGCATTAAAAAAGGCTCCAGAGGTAACTCTGGAGCCTTTTGTTTTGTGAGAAATAAACGTTTTAAGTTGGGTTAAACTCTTTCACTTACTTGATTAAGACAACTTGAACTTGCTCAACTCACCGTGAAGATCTCTCGATTTTACTGTCAGTTCATTGCTGATCGCTACAGAAGATGACATGGTATCCATCACTTCCATCGCCGTATCATTAATCACAACCACATTACGGTTGATCTCTTCCGACACCGAGCTTTGCTCTTCTGCCGCTGAAGCGATCTGATTATTCATATCATTAATCACTTCAATAGCTTGGTTGATTTCGGCCAACGCCAACTGCACTGCTTGTGTTTCTTCTTTGGTGTCCACCGCTTGCTTCTGGCTTTGCTCCATCAACACGACGATTGATTGCGTTTCTTGCTCCAAACGAGCCAACATTGCACGAATTTCTTCTGTCGAGCCTTGTGTGCGCGTCGCAAGGTTGCGGACTTCATCGGCTACCACAGCAAAACCACGACCCGCTTCACCAGCACGCGCAGCTTCAATCGCAGCGTTCAGCGCCAACAAGTTGGTTTGATCGGCAATGCCACCAATCTCACTCAGAATACCCTGAATCGCCGTGCTTGAAGCCACCAAATTCTGCGTCTGGTGCTGTGCATCATTCACTTGCGAAGCGAGGTTATCCACCGCGCTTGCAGCATTGTCCATACGCGACATGCCATTCGCACTATTGCTTTGAACTTGGCTTGCCGCCGCTGCTGCTTGTACCGCAGAATTTGCCACTTCTTGTGCGGTTGCGCTCATCTCATTAATCGCCGTTGCTAGCGAGTTGACTTCGTTCACTTGAACGTTCAGTTGATCTCTCGAAGCCGCCGCGCGAGCTTGGCCTTCACTTGCGTTTTTATCAACTTGGTCTGCCGTCGCCATTACGGTTAAAAGCATTTCCTGAATGCGAGCGAGGAAGGTATTAAACCAGTGCGCCAGTTGGGCGGTTTCGTCCTTACCTTTCACCTCAATGCGGTAAGTTAGGTCGCCCTCGCCTTGTGCTGCGTCTTTAAAACGCTCCACTAAGTTAGTTAACACTTTGCCCAACGAGGTCGCGATCATCGTCATCGCAACAATACCAATCAGAGCCGCAATAATCCCTGCCCACACTCCCTTTTCAAGAGCTTCTGCACTTTGTTCTTCACTCCATCGCTCGTAGTCATCCACGTTCTTTTTAAGGAAGCTACTGGGAACCGACACCATAACGATCCAAGGCGCATCGCTGGTTTCAATTGCAGTAATCGCATACTCATCCCCGCCAAACGTCACAAGGCCTGCGCCTTTTTGTTTCGCAATGGATTGAATACGAGCCCATTGAGACGCCAATTCATGAGAGACTTTTTTGCCCACTTGATCTGCTTGGCTGCTGTTCGCCAGTGTGATGCCTTTCCACGAAGAAATCAGAATACGGCCTTGTCCATCAAACAAGTCGCTCGCGTAATCTTCACTTTGGCTTTGTAACTCGTTCAATGACAAATCAAAACCAAGAGAGCCTATGATCTCGCCACGTAACTTGATTGGTTGGCTGATGGTCGTGATCAGTTCTTGTTTGCCGCGAACCGGATACATGTACGGTTCCATCACGAACGTTTTGCCCGTTTCGAAAGGCATCAAGTGCCAATCGTCTTTACGCTCACCGTTGTTGTTTAATTCAGTATTGCTAAAGCTATCCATCGCCACGACATCAAAACTGTTGTGCGAATTTGGCGAAAAGAATGGCGCTAAGTAGCCTTCGCTATTAAAGCCAAGGCTTTTGTCTTGAATCGTTGGCTCAACCCACGATGGCTTTTCCCACACCATGTAACCAGCAAACACTGCTTTGTTCTGAGCTTCTAGCGACGCAATAAACTGTTTAACAATAATGTCTGGCGTTGCGGTCGTCTCTGCGCTTAATTCGATAATTGAACGCGCTTGCTTTAGGTTCGCCAACACTGGCTCTAACTGGTTGGAAATATTCAGCCCTTGCTGAATCGCCGTATTGCTCAGGTCGGTCGTGGTGGCTTCGTTCAGTTGAGATTTTACTTTTGTAGTGATTTGTTCATTCACTTGCGTGAACGCATTGGTTGTCATACCCATTGCAATCAATAGAGTGAAGGCCATTGCCCCACCCGCACTGACAGCAATTCGAGTGCGTATACTGTTAAACATGATAGCCTCACAAATTGATTTTTATCTGGCATTAAGCATT
>NZ_WXWT01000335.1:0-42975 GCF_009904725.1 Vibrio sp. V43_P6S15P86 | reverse complement strand
GAGCAGGTATGATTGGATTTATGAGCTCTCAGCAGGCAAGTAGTATATAAATAATAAGCATGAAGTGGAATAGTAGGACAAAATTACCCTAAAAAACTAACATAATAATCAATAGTGTTAACTTGTGGTTTTTTATTCTTTTTGTGTGGTAATTTTTGGGTTTTTTATAGTTTATTAAACTGCCTTTTGGTTGTGCAATTATCCAGCGCCAAAAAAAAGCTGAGCACTTGCTCAGCTTTTTTATTACAAATGAAGCGATTAGCCTGTGTTGCGCATGCCAGCTGCAATACCAGCAATTGTCACCATTAGCGCTTCTTCTAGGTTTGCAGATGCTTCTTCGGTTTGGCGTGTACGGTATAGCAACTCGGCTTGTAGCATGTTCAATGGCTCAACGTAGATGTTGCGCAAGCGAATCGATTCGAGTCCCCAAGGGTCATGCTGCATCAAGTTTTCGTTGTTCTCTACATTCAGTACTGCTTTGATATCTTCTTGAAGCTGAGCGCGAAGCTTTTCACCGAGTGGACGGAGTGATTCATCCACCAATCGCTCATCGTAATAGCGAGAAATATCGATATTACACTTCGAGTACACCATTTCTAACATGCCAAGGCGAGTCGAGAAGAACGGCCATTCACGACACATCTCTTCGAGCAGCGCTTGGTGACCTTTATCGATCGAGTATTGAATCGCTTCACCCGCACCTAACCATGCTGGAAGTACCAAACGATTTTGGCTCCACGAGAATATCCACGGGATTGCACGTAAGCTTTCCACTCCGCCCTTCGGATTACGTTTTGCAGGACGAGAGCCAAGTGGCAACTTACCGAGCTCGAGCTCTGGTGTCGCTTGACGGAAGTAAGGCACAAAATCAGGCTCGCCGCGAACTACGTTGCGATAAGACTCGCAGCTAACTTCTGATAGCACTTCCATTAAGTCGCGCCATTCTTGTTTTGGCTCTGGTGGTGGCAATAGGTTGGCTTCTAGAATCGCGCTCGCGTAAAGGTTAAAACTGTTTACAGCGACATCTGGAAGGCCCAGTTTAAAGCGGATCATCTCGCCTTGTTCTGTTACGCGCAAACCACCTTTCAAGCTTTTTGGTGGTTGAGACAGAAGTGCTGCGTGTGCTGGCGCGCCGCCGCGGCCTACTGTACCGCCACGACCGTGGAATAGAGTCAGTTCAACACCTTCTTCTTCCGCCACTTTTACTAACGACTCCATTGCATGGTACTGAGCCCAGCCTGCAGACATGACACCCGCATCTTTCGCTGAGTCAGAGTAACCAATCATGACCATTTGGTGGTTTTGGATAAAGCCACGGTATAGGTCGATACCCATCAGCTGTTTGATGACCGATTCTGCATTGTTCAAGTCCTCTAGCGTCTCGAATAATGGGCAAACATCCATACGATATGGGCAGCCTGCTTCTTGCAGAAGTAGGTGGACTGCTAACACATCCGATGCAGTGCGTGCCATAGAAATAACGTAGGCACCGAATGCTTCACGCGGTTGTGCTGCAATAATCTTACAGGTGTCCAAAACCTCTTTGACAGGTTCTGATGGTTCCCAATCACGAGGCAGAAGAGGACGTTTAGATGCGAGTTCGTTGGTTAGGAAAGCAATCTTATCTTGCTCGCTCCATTGTTCGTAATCACCAATGCCTAAGTAGCGGGTTAATTCAGACAATACGTCTGAATGACGCGTGCTCTCTTGGCGGATATCAAGGCGAACAAGATGAATACCAAATGCTTTTACGCGGCGCAATGTATCCAGTAGAGAGCCATTTGCGATCACACCCATGCCACATTCATTTAGCGACTGGTAACAGGCATACAGAGGTTCCCAAAGTTGCTCGACTTTTTGCAACGGAGCTTTAACGGCCAGTTTTTGACCATGGATTTTAGCATCGAGAATATCTTTGGTTTCGTTCAATAGTGAGCGAAGTTGTTTCAGGATTGCACGATATGGTTCGTGCTGATCTTCGCCAGCAAGTTCACGAACTTGATCGTTTGAAACCGTCATAGACAGTTCACTGATCAACTCGTTGATGTCATTGAGATAAAGATCTGCGGCTTTCCAACGAGACAGAAGCAATACTTCACGTGTCACGCTATGAGTGACAAACGGGTTACCGTCGCGGTCGCCCCCCATCCAAGAAGAGAAGTGCACAGGGCGCGCATCAATTGGTAAACCTTCACCCAAGTAAGACTTCAGACGATCATTCATTTCACGTAAGAAGTCTGGCACCGCTTCCCATAGTGAGTTTTCAACGACTGCAAAACCCCATTTTGCTTCATCCAGCGGAGTAGGGCGCTGTTGTCGAATTACGTCTGAATGCCAGCTTTGCGCGATCAGTTGCTCTAAACGACGCTCGGTTTTCTTGCGCTCTTTAGAAGAAAGATCACTCAGTTCCAACTTTGATAAGCACTCGTTGATCTTGACCAACTTGTTGATCATCGTGCGACGCGTGATTTCCGTTGGGTGAGCCGTCAATACCAATTCAATATTCAGATCACGAACCGCTTGCGCAGTGTCCAGTTTGCTCACATCGTTTTGTACCAGTTTAGAAAACAGCGAGTTAATCGCGTCTGGTTCACAAATGTGCTCTTCACAATGGCGTGAAATCGTGTGGTATTGCTCAGCAATATTGGTGAGATTTAGAAATTGGTTAAACGCACGGGTAACGGGCGTTAGCTGCTCATCGGGTAGGTGTTTGATTTCTTCTATCAAGCTTTCCCTGTCTGCTTGATTACCTGCTTGAGCCGATTTGGATAATTTACGAATGGTTTCCACTTTCTCGAAGATTTCTTCGCCATGGGCATCGCGAATGGTGTTACCCAATAAGTGGCCTAACATGCGCACATTACTTTTGAGTGCGGCGTATTTCTCGTTCATTGTCGTCCTGCCTCGTAAAAAAACTACATCCATTGTCCTTGTTAAGACTCCAATCTAGCGAAAAGCACCAGTTATAGTCAAATAAAGCAGACTAAGTTTGCAATTATTCCGCTGTCTCCTGATTTAGAGCAAATTTACGGCAGCTGTAGAATAAGAAGTGAAAATTAATTACAAAATAACAAGTTAAAGAAGTGTTAAGGCTAGCGCTAAATTGTGAAGATAAAAAGATGCAGCTCAATCGAGCTGCACTGACTTTTGAGTTTATTCGCGTATTAACAGCAATACTTGACCATTGCCTTTGAAAGCACATCAATTGTGGGCTCGATAAAATCAAATGAGAGAAACTCATCCGGTTGGTGCGCTTGGTCAATTGAACCCGGGCCAAGAACTAAGGTTGGACAGAGCTGTTGTAAGAAGGGCGCCTCAGTACAGTAGTTCACGGTTTCTGAACTGGTTTGGCAGATCTCTTCAACACCACCGATAAATGGGTGGTCATGTTGGCATTCGTAACCCGGAATTGGTTCATGTAACGGAATTATCTCCAAGCGTCCAGGCCACTTTGCTTCGACTTCTTTTAATGCTCCGCGCAGCATATTTTCTAGGCCATCCAGGCTGATCCCTGGTAGTGGGCGAACATCATAGTGCAGCTCACAGCAACCACAAATACGGTTAGCGCTGTCACCGCCGTGAATGTGTCCAAGGTTTAGGGTAGGGCTTGGAATGGCAAAACCCGGATGGTGGTATTCTTTCACCAATTTATCGCGCAGTTGCATCATGGCAAACATCACTTCATGCATGATCTCAATCGCGTTAACGCCTAAGGCAGGATCGGATGAATGGCCTGACTTACCCGTGACCCGAATTGCATTCGCCACATGACCTTTGTGGCCGCGAATAGGAACGAGGCTGGTGGGCTCACCAATAATGCAGTAATCCGGCTTAAAAGGGGCGTTTACGGTGAAATGTCGTGCACCCAACATGGTGGTTTCTTCGTCACAAGTGGCTAATACGTATAGCGGCTTGGTCTGCTTACTCCAGTCGACTTTTTTGACGGCTTCGTAAATAAAGGCAAAAAAGCCCTTCATGTCTGCCGTGCCTAAACCGTAAAAGCGGTTGTCTTTTTCAGTCAGCTTATGTGGATCAAAGTTCCATCGCCCTTGATCGAATGGCACGGTATCACTGTGGCCAGCAAGTAAAAGGCCGCCTTCACCCTCTCCCATACGCGCGATCATATTGTGCTTGCCTGGCTCCACCTCGATCACTTCAACGTTGAAGCCCAGATCTTTAAACCAAGATGCGAGTTTTTCGATGACTTTTGCATTGCCCTGATCCCAGCTCGGATCCGTGGAGCTGATAGAAGAGGTGCTGATGAGTCCTTCATAGACCTCTAGAAAAGTTGGTAATTGCATGGATTCTTCAAATCTCCTGTTGACAGACAGACCACAAAAATGTAAAACACATATTAAATCATATTTAATGAATAAAAAATCAAAATAAAGCAAAAATTAAATATGAATAGTCATTTAAGCCTTTAAGTATATGGATGTCACACAATGCTAAAAACCACGATTATTGGAGCCAGCGGTTACACCGGCGCAGAGTTAGCGTTAATGGTTAATAAACACCCACAACTCACGCTATCAGGTTTATACGTTTCCGCCAACAGTGTTGATGCAGGAAAGAATATTGCGCAGCTGCACGGTAAGTTAGCAGGCATCATTGATATGCCGGTCTCGCCACTAACGGATCCACTGCAAATCGCTCAAGAATCGGATGTGGTGTTTTTAGCAACGGCTCATGAGGTGAGCCACGATCTAGCCCCAACTTTCTTGGAGGCAGGCTGTCAGGTATTCGATTTATCGGGGGCATTCCGCGTCCAAAGTGAAGGTTTTTACAACACCTTTTATGGCTTCGAGCATCAACATAATAACTGGCTAGATAAAGCTGCATACGGCTTAGCAGAGTGGAACCAGGAATCAATTAAAACTGCTCCCTTAGTTGCTGTAGCAGGTTGCTACCCGACTGCTTCGCAGTTAGCCATCAAACCTCTACTCGAAAATACATTAGTGGATACCAATCAATGGCCTGTCATTAACGCGACCAGCGGTGTGTCCGGAGCTGGGCGTAAAGCTTCTATGGTGAACAGTTTCTGTGAAGTGAGCTTGCAACCTTATGGTGTATTTACTCATCGTCACCAACCAGAAATTGCTCAGCACTTAGGTTGCGATGTGATTTTTACTCCGCACCTAGGCAACTTTAAACGCGGCATTCTTGCCACGATCACCATGAAGCTAGCATCAGGCGTTACAGAGCAACAAGTCGCTCAAGCATTTGAACAAGCTTATCTAGGAAAGCCTGCCGTGCGTTTAAAAGGCGATGGCATTCCACGTATTCAGGATGTCGAAAATACCCCTTTCTGCGATATCGGCTGGAAGGTACAAGGCGAACACATCATTGTGATTTCAGCTATCGACAACCTACTTAAAGGTGCATCAAGTCAAGCGATGCAATGTCTCAATATTCATTATGGTTACCCAGAACTGACAGCGTTGCTGTAGTCGTTGAAAGAGGGAAATGCGATGACGCAAACCAATCAAGCTCCTTTAGTCATTAAGCTAGGCGGTGCTGCTCTATCTTGCACTCAAACCTTAAGCCAACTGTTTGGTGCCATTGCGGCTTACCAAAAATCGGCACAGCGACAAATCGCCATCGTTCATGGCGGTGGCTACCTAGTTGATGAGTTGATGGCAAAGCTTCAGCTTGAAACCGTAAAGAAAAACGGTTTACGCGTAACGCCTTACGATCAAATTCCGGTGATTGCAGGCGCGCTTGCAGGCACAGCGAATAAGCTACTTCAAGGTCAAGCCATCGCAGATGGACTCAATGCAGTAGGTCTTAGCCTCGCCGATGGTGGTTTGTGTCTTGTTGAAGAACTTGACCCAGAGTTGGGCGCGGTAGGTAAAGCATCACCGGGTGATTCAACGCTATTACAAGCTGTATTAAACACAGGTGCACTGCCGATCATCAGTTCAATTGGCTTAACCACAGATGGCCAGATGATGAATGTGAATGCTGACCAAGCCGCAGTCGCGGTGGCAGGTGCTCTCGATGCTGAATTAGTCCTGTTGTCAGATGTGAGTGGCGTACTCGATGGCAAAGGGCATTTGATCAAAACGCTATCTGAGCAAGAAGCCGATGCATTGATCAAAGGGCAGGTGATCACAGACGGCATGATCGTCAAAGTTAAAGCTGCTTTGGAGGCGGCCAATGATCTTGGTCGTCCTATCGAAGTCGCGACCTGGCGTTACCCAGAAAAATTAGTACAGCTATTCGCTGGTGAAAGTATTGGAACGCAATTTTTGCCTCAATAAGCATCAGCAAAAGAATTCAATATTAGGAAGTAGTAGTTGGCACTGACCGCCGAGCGCAGCGCCAGTTAAGTTTGGAGAAGAAAGATGAGCAAAGTGAACGTAAATAAAGTGGTAGTCGCATACTCAGGCGGTCTAGATACCTCAGTAATTATCCCGTGGCTAAAAGAGAACTACGATTGTGAAGTCGTTGCTTTCGTTGCCGATGTTGGTCAAGGCGCAGAAGAGCTAGAAGGTATTGAAGAGAAAGCAAAAGCTTCAGGTGCTTCTGAGTGTTACATCGCTGATCTGAAAGAAGAGATGGTGGCGGATTACATTTACCCAACGCTAAAAACCGGCGCGTACTACGAAGGTAAGTACCTGCTGGGTACATCAATGGCGCGTCCAATTATTGCTAAAGCACAGGTTGAAGTCGCACGTAAAGTGGGCGCGGACGCATTGTGTCACGGCTGTACAGGTAAAGGTAATGACCAAGTTCGTTTCGAAGGCGCATTCGCAGCACTAGCACCAGATCTACAAGTGATTGCCCCTTGGCGTGAATGGGACCTAGTGAGCCGTGAAGAATGTTTAGATTACCTAGCTGAGCGTAACATTCCTTGTTCAGCGTCTCTTACTAAGATCTACTCACGTGATGCAAATGCATGGCACATTTCCACTGAAGGTGGCGTCCTAGAGGATACGTGGAACGCACCAAACGAAGATTGCTGGGTATGGACTGTAGACCCAGAGCAAGCACCAAATGAAGCGGAATACGTCACGCTGAAAGTAGAAAAAGGTGAGGTGGTCGAAGTTGATGGCGAAGCGATGACACCATACAACGCGTTGGTTTATCTAAACGAAAAAGGTGCGAAGCACGGTGTTGGTCGTATCGATATCGTTGAAAACCGTCTAGTAGGAATGAAATCTCGTGGCTGCTACGAAACACCGGGAGGCACCATCATGATGGAAGCGCTGCGTGCCGTTGAACAGCTCGTGCTAGACAAATCATCATTCGAATTCCGTGAAGAGCTGGGTCTAAAAGCGTCTCATCTTGTGTACGATGGCCGTTGGTTTACGCCACTATGTAAGTCTATCCTTGCCGCTTCAGAAGAGCTAGCGCAAGACGTGAATGGCGAAGTGGTTGTTAAGCTCTACAAAGGCCAAGCCACGGTAACGCAAAAACGTTCTGACAACAGCTTGTACTCAGAAGAGTTCGCGACTTTTGGTGAAGATGAGGTTTACGACCAAAGCCATGCGGGTGGTTTCATCCGTCTTTACTCGCTATCAAGCCGTATCCGTGCGTTGAACAGCCAGAAGAAATAATCTCTCCACATCTCGGATTGAGTAAAGACCTGCTATTGGATAGCAGGTCTTTTTTTGTTGGCTTACGTCTACGAGCACAAAGATGCAAATGCATTCCGTTTGAATATATATGTAAAAATATTGAATTTATACTTTATTTTTTGTCGAAATTGCCGTAACGTTGACCCATAAGAAAAAGTGAGCAAATGACCATCAAATTGGTTACTACTCATTCGAGAACGTTAGAGTAAGCAATAGTCATCAGGAGAAACGCAATGGCATTATGGGGCGGAAGATTTACCCAAGCGGCAGACACTAGATTTAAAGAGTTTAACGATTCGTTGCGTTTTGACTACCGATTGGCTGAGCAAGACATCGTAGGTTCAATCGCATGGTCTAAAGCTCTGCTTTCTGTAGATGTTCTATCGGTAGAAGAACAGCAAAAGCTGGAACTTGCTTTAAACGAGCTGAAGTTGGAAGTGATGGAAGATCCTCATCAAATTCTTCGCTCAGATGCAGAAGATATCCACTCGTGGGTTGAACAGCAGCTGATTAGTAAAGTAGGAGATTTAGGTAAAAAACTCCACACTGGGCGTTCTCGTAATGACCAAGTAGCGACAGACCTAAAACTTTGGTGTCGTCAGCAAGGCCAGCAACTGTTGATTGCTTTAGATCGTCTGCAATCGCAAATGGTTCATGTTGCTAAGCAGCACCAAGGCACTGTATTGCCTGGCTATACTCATCTTCAGCGCGCTCAACCTGTCACCTTTGCTCACTGGTGTTTGGCTTATGTTGAAATGTTCGAGCGTGACTACTCTCGTCTGAATGATGCCTTACAGCGTCTCGACACTTGTCCACTTGGTTCGGGTGCTTTAGCTGGCACGGCTTATCCGATTGATCGTGAACAGTTAGCTCATAACCTTGGTTTCCACCGCGCTACGCGTAATTCACTCGATTCGGTTTCGGATCGTGATCATGTGATGGAACTGATGTCGGTGGCCTCGATTTCTATGTTGCACCTTTCTCGTCTTGCAGAAGATATGATCTTCTACAACTCAGGGGAGTCTAACTTTATTGAGTTAGCGGATACGGTGACGTCTGGTTCGTCATTGATGCCACAGAAGAAAAATCCGGATGCACTTGAGTTGATCCGTGGTAAGACAGGGCGTGTCTATGGCGCATTATCGAGCATGATGATGACAGTGAAAGCCTTACCATTGGCGTACAACAAAGACATGCAAGAAGATAAAGAAGGGTTGTTTGATGCGTTAGACACATGGAATGATTGCATGGAAATGGCAGCGCTGTGTTTTGATGGCATTAAAGTGAATGGTGAGCGTACGCTTGAAGCTGCGAAGCAAGGGTATGCGAACGCGACTGAGTTAGCTGATTACTTAGTGGCGAAAGGCATCCCATTCCGTGAGGCGCACCATATTGTGGGCGTAGCGGTGGTAGGGGCAATTGACAAAGGCTGTGCGCTGGAAGAATTGTCTCTGCAAGAGCTAAAAGCCTTCTCTGAGGTGATTGAAGATGATGTGTATGACATTCTGACGATAGAGTCTTGTTTGGAAAAACGTTGTGCGCTGGGTGGCGTTTCGCCTCACCAAGTCGCTTATGCGGTAGAGCAAGCGGATAAACGTCTGAGCCAGCGTGACAGCTCGGCAGTGAAAGTGCGTCCTGCACGTTTGACGGACATTGAAACACTAGAGGGCATGGTGGCTTATTGGGCGAACCTCGGTGAGAATCTACCCCGCTCTCGAAATGAGCTCGTGAGAGATATTGGCTCCTTCGCGGTGGCTGAGCATCATGGTGAAGTGACAGGTTGCGCTTCTCTATATGTGTATGACTCAGGGTTGGCTGAAATACGCTCTCTTGGTATCGAAGCAGGCTGGCAAGGTCAAGGACAGGGCAGTGCAATCGTAAATCACTTGGTTGAGAAAGCACGTCAAATGGCGATAAAGAAGGTCTTTGTCCTCACTCGAACGCCAGAGTTCTTTATGAAGCAGAGCTTCTTACCAACATCGAAGTCGCTGTTGCCAGAAAAAGTCTTGAAAGATTGCGATCAGTGTCCACGTCAGCACGCGTGTGATGAAGTGGCGCTAGAGATCAATTTAATGGAGCAAGTGATCCAAAAATCGTATGTGGCATGAGCTGAAATTTCGGAGTGATTTTATTAGCATTCAATGACATAGTTATTTTCTGATTCACTTACATCAGTATTTGCTAAAAAAATCGAAAAAATTTGGAACCTTTGAGAGGAAGCTCGGTCTATTAAAGTACCACTGCTTTTTCTTAGAAGAATCTAAGAGAGCCCCAGAACTGATATTGGTTTTGGGGCTTTTTTCTATCTGCCACTTTACTCTTTTTTATCCGTCTCTTTTCGTCCTCGCCGACGTTGCCACGGCAAGATGACAAAACGCATCCATAAATGCAAAAACAATAAAATATTGAAAGCGAAACCAGCAAAGATCAAAGCGATCGACTCGATGCTTTGTGGATCATCTTTGAACGCAAACCACCACACAATCCAGCACAGTACCGAAAGCACCGTTAACTGATCCAAGCATCGTTGGCAACGCCCAAGCTTTTTCCAAAACCAATGTTCCTCGCAACGGCGACAAGTCATAGTGTTTTCCAAGGCATCAGTGTTGCTTCAGATTATATACCTAACACAAAGAGAGAAAGCGTTTTTTGTCGCAGCTTAGAGCGCAGGAACACAACCAAAAATGGAAAGTTAGCTTTGTAGAGCTTATGTAGCACGTGATTGATGTATGGTGCGCTGTCAGTCTTTAATAGGAAAAATAATCATGTCGACAGAATTGAAATTTGCGCTGAGTATCGCTGGTGGCTTTTTTACGATCGGTGTAGTCGCGATCATCATGGTAAGTCGTTACGCAATGATGGCAGTGTAGTACTTATGTAATCGCCTCAAAGTAGTCAACAGAAAGCCTCGTTAATCACGAGGCTTTCTGTTTTGTTTGGTATGTAAAGACTGGCTCGATTGAGCATGAAAGCGTTAGCAACCAGGCCCACAGTCAAGGCAATGTTTCACCATTCCTGGCCCTAAGTGTAGTTTTGCATTCAAATCACGTAGAGCGGTGCGGACACCCTCTTCGATCACTGGATGATAGAAGGGCATATCTAGCATCTCAGAAATCGTCATTCTATTTTGGTGTGCCCAAGCCAAAAGATGCGCGAGATGTTCTGCGTTCGGCCCCATCATCTCTGCACCTAAAAAGCGTCCAGTGCCTTGCTCGCCATAGACATGTAACATCCCTTTGTTTCGTAGCATGACGCGTGAACGTCCTTGATTCTCAAACGAGACTTCACCAGTAACAAAACAACCACAGCTTCCTAAGCGAGTTTCCAGTTGTTTGAAAGTTTCACCGACCATAGCTATTTGCGGATCGGAGAATACAGCTGAAATTGGCGAACGACGCAGACCTGCACGAATATCCGGGAAACGACCAGAATTGTCACCAGCAATGCGGCCTTGGTCAGCGGCTTCGTGCAGCAATGGAACTTGGTTACTTGCATCACCCGCAATAAAAATACTCTCTACGGAGGTTTGCAATGTGTAGTGATCTGCGGTTGGTACACCGCGTTCATCTAATGCCACATTGGTGTTCTCGATCGCTAGCTTATCTACGTTTGGACGTCGTCCAGTGGCTGCTAAAACGTAATCAACAATAAAGGTTTCTAATTCACCGTCGTGGTTAATGAATTTGATTTCAACTTTATCTGCGCCTGCTGCATTCGATGATGGTATGCGCTTCATGCTTTCTACTTTTACATCGGCATCAAGATAGAACTCTTCTTTAAAAGTTTTATCTGCATAAGCCATCACTTCTGGATCTGTCAGTGGACCAACTTGACCACCAAGACCAAAGAGCTTCACTTTCACCCCTAGGCGGTGCAATGCTTGACCGAGTTCAAGACCGATCACTCCAGGGCCAAATACCGCAACGGACTCAGGCAAATCATCCCAATCAAAGACATCATCATTCATTACGAGACGGTCACCCAACTCATTCCAAGCTGCTGGATAAGCAGGACGAGAGCCCGTGGCGATCACAATCCGTTTTGCGGTGACCTGAGTATGATCATCTATGATGAGAGTGTGGTCATCGGCAAACTTCGCGTAGCCCGATAGTTTGTCTTCAGCGGGAATATCATCGACACTTTCAAGTACAAAGCCAACAAAACGATCGCGTTCGCGCTTTACACGATCCATAACTTCTTGTCCGTTAATGCGTATTTCACCTTGCGGATGGATCCCAAATCCAGGCGCTTTTTCGATTTGGTGGACACTTTCTGCGGCCGCAATCAACAGCTTAGAGGGCATGCAACCGACGCGAGCACAGGTTGTTCCGTAAGGGCCGCCTTCAATCATTACTACGCTATTAGTATGAGCTTTTGCTGCTCGATAAGCGCCAAGACCAGCAGTGCCACCACCAATAATCGCTACGTCGACATTAACTTGTTTCATCGTGAACTCTCGCTTTTTGTTTTTAAGCCAAGCTAGCTACATTGAGCTTGGAGAGTGAATTGGGTCGTTGAATCTGTATAAGGAGTCACCTTATCGGTAGACGACTACTTATCTAGACTAGTAGAAGAAGTGAGTTAGGGTTGGCCTCCGAGCCAAGGCACCGGAGACCAAGGGTGTAGGCTATGGACAGCTTAGCCTAGATACGCTTCTAGCTCTTCGCTACCGCCGATGTGCTTGCCACCGATAAAGACTTGTGGAACAGTCGTGCGACCAGATATAGCTCGTAGACTAACTGTCGTTGCGTCTTTACCCAGAATCACTTCTTCATATTGAAGACCGTGGTCAATCAGGTTTTGTTTCGCTTTCATACAGAAAGGGCAGCCTGGTTTAGTGAACACCGTGATGGATTCTTGCGTTTTGTAGTCAGGCGCTATGTAATTCAGCATCGTATCTGCGTCTGACACCTTGAATGGGTCGCCTGGTTCGTTTGGCTCAATGAACATTTTTTCCACTACGCCATCTTTTACTAGCATGCTGTAACGCCATGAACGTTTGCCAAAGCCGATGTCGTTTTTATCCACTAACATGCCCATGCCATCGGTGAACTCACCATTACCGTCAGGAATGAAGGTGATGTTTTCTGCTTCTTGGTCTTGTTTCCATGCATTCATCACGAACGTATCATTGACTGAGACACAAATAATCTCATCCACTCCGTGCTCTTTAAATACAGGGAACAATTCGTTGTAACGAGGTAGATGGCTTGATGAACAGGTTGGAGTAAATGCACCCGGTAAGCTAAATACGATAACGGTCTTACCTTTAAATAGCTCATCAGTCGTTACATTCATCCAAGAGTCACCTTGACGAACTGGAAAAGTAACTTGAGGGACTTGTTGACCTTCTTTAGATACAAACATAATGATTTCCTTTAACTATTTTAAATTATGCGTATAGAGCTTAGCGTTTTTCTTTGCTCTGTTTCGTTCTGTTGACCCCATTATTGTAAAAATCCTTTGATAGCTCTAATCGTTTGGTGTTATGGTTTTGATAGGTATTAGCTATTGTTAAAAGAAGCGAATTGTGAGTTATGAATATTCGAGATTTTGAGTACTTAGTTGCACTTGCGGAACATAAGCACTTTCGCAAAGCGGCAGAAGCATGTTTTGTTAGCCAACCAACATTGAGTGGACAAATTCGTAAGCTAGAGGATGAACTCGGTACCACGCTTTTAGAGCGAAGCAGCCGTCGCGTTTTGTTTACCGATTCAGGGTTGCAGTTGGTGGAGCAAGCTAAGCGTATCTTAAGTGAAGTGAAAACTTTTAAAGATATGGCGAGTGGTCAGAGCGGAGCAATGACTGGGCCGATGCATATCGGTTTCATCCCGACGGTAGGTCCGTATCTACTACCCAAAATTCTGCCGCAGATAAAAGAAGCATTTCCTGAACTGGAGCTGTTCCTGCACGAAGCTCAAACACATCAGTTGGTGCGTCAATTAGAAGAAGGTAAATTGGACTGCTTGGTCTTGGCTTCGGTTGATGAAACGGCACCTTTTAAAGAAATCGAAGTGTATAACGAGCCGTTAAGCGTTGCGGTGCCATGTGATCATGAGTGGGCCTCTCTCGACCATGTTGATATGTTGGAGCTGAATGGTAAAACCGTTTTAGCGCTAGGAGACGGTCACTGTCTGCGTGATCAAGCGTTAGGTTTCTGTTTTGCTGCCGGAGCGAAAGACGATGAACGCTTTAAGGCAACCAGTTTGGAGACACTGCGGAATATGGTCGCTGCTGGTGCTGGGATTACGTTATTGCCTCAGCTTTCTATCCCCAATGAGAAGCAAAAAGATGGCGTGTGCTATGTACCAGCCGTTAACCCTACGCCTTCGCGCAATATAGTCCTTGTATATCGCCCGGGCTCACCACTGCGTGCAAGGTTTGAAGCTTTGGCGGCGAAGATTAAAGAAGTATTGGCTTCTTACCCTTCATTGAACGCCGCGGCGTAAAAGCCGACATAAAAAAGGGAGAGCGAATGCTCTCCCTTTTGCTTTAGTGATTTAGAACAGCTCTTCTGCGCCAGAGCCGGAAGAATAAATACTGTCTTCCAAACGGTCTCCAGCGTATTCGGTAGGCTCAGTGCCTTTTTCAAAGTATTCGAACATCGATGTGCTGTCTACTTTGTGCGTTAGCATGCCAGTGTTGCGATCAATACGAACACGAATGATGTTATCTGGAATATTTTTACCTTGCTCAGGTGTTTCTTCTAGTGCAACGCGCATAAAGTCAATCCAAGCGGGTTCTGCGGTTTTCGCACCCGATTCAGCACCAGAAATTTGGCCTTTGCCTAGGTTGCTATTAACCGTTGTGCGACCAAGGGCGCGTGAGTGATCATCAAAACCAACCCAAGCAATGGCAACAACACCAGGACCATAGCCGTTGTACCAAGCATCTTTGGAGTCATTCGTTGTACCCGTTTTACCACCGATATCACGACGCCCCAGTTTTTGTGCACGCCAGCCAGTACCGTTCCACCCCGTACCTTCACGCCAGTTACCACCACCCCAAATGTTGCTGTACATCATCTCACGCATCAAGAATGCATTTTGCTCAGAGATAACTTGTGGAGCATATTGAGGTTCATCATTTTCCAGTGCGTTGTCTGTTGCCAAACCATCAATCGCGACGTCTTGTTCGCCAAACTCATCGGCATAGCGATTGTCTGGCTGAGCGCTCATTTGTGGACAATCCTTATGACAAACGCTCTTTGGATTCGCTTTAAACAGCACTTCACCGAATGCATCTTCCACGCGTTCTACGTAGAACGGTTCGACGTAATAACCTCCGTTCGCAAATACAGAGTAGCCTTGTGCCACTTTCATTGGTGTTAAGCTACCAGCACCGAGCGCGATGGTCTCTGAACGTGGTACTTGGTTAATATCAAAACCAAAACGAGTAAGGTACTGACGAGTTTCATCAAGGCCTACTTCACGCAGCGTACGCACTGCCATCACGTTCTTTGACTGAGCTAAGCCGAGGCGAAGGCGAGTTGGACCGCCATAGGTTGGTGGTGAGTTTTTAGGTCGCCAAGCCGAACCAGAACCTGCGTCCCATTTGTTAATCGGCGCATCGTTGATCAGAGTGGCTAGGGTAAGTCCCTTGTCAATTGCGGCTGAGTAGATAAATGGTTTGATACTTGAGCCAACCTGACGCACTGACATAGTGGCACGGTTAAACTTACTATGAACAAAGTTAAAGCCACCCACTAACGACAATATCGCACCATTTTCCGGGTTCATCGCGACAAACGCGGTGTTCGCTGTTGGCACTTGGCTCAGTTTCCAGCTTTGTGTCGTGTTGTCATCTTCATTGGCTTCGCTCACTTCGCGAACCCAAACTTGTTGACCCGTCGCTAGCACATCATGCGCTGATTTTGGTGTTGAGCCTTGGCGGTTTTCGGTGATGTATTTACGTGCCCAATGCATTCCAGTCCAAGGAATGGTCTGCTCTTCATGGTTTTTAACCCAAACTTGTGCAGTCTTATCATCGACTTTTGTCACGACGGCAGGGTAAAGGTCACCATAAGTTGGCTGCTTCTTAAGATGCTTTTCTATTTGCTCGCTGTTCCAAGCGGTTTCACCTTCTTTCCAAAGCACTTTTTCCGCACCGCGGTAGCCGTGACGTTCATCGTATGACAGCAGATTATTTACCACGGATGTATTCGCGGCATCCTGCAGTTTAGAGTCCACCGTCATGTAGATATTCAAGCCAGAGGTATAGGCTTCTTCTTCACCGTACTCTTTCACGGCCCATGCACGAGCTAGTTCCGCCACATAAGGAGCTGAAAGTTCAATTTCAGCACTGTGGTAACGTGCCACGATAGGTTCGTTGCGTGCTTCGTCATACTGTTCTTGCGTGATGTATTTTTCATCAAGCATTCGCATTAACACGACGTTACGGCGTTTTGTCGCACGCTCAAGAGAGTAAATTGGGTTCATCGTTGATGGCGCTTTTGGCATCCCAGCGAGTGTCGCAAGTTCGCTTAACGTCAATTCATCAAGGCTCTTACCAAAGTAAACTTGAGCGGCCGCACCAAAACCATATGAGCGGTAACCAAGGAAGATTTTATTGACATAAAGTTCCATGATTTCTTGCTTACTCAGAAGCTGCTCAATGTGGATAGCAATGAAAATCTCTTTAATCTTACGCATGATCTTCTTCTCATTAGATAAGAAGAAGTTACGCGCTAGCTGTTGCGTAATGGTACTTGCGCCCTGCTTAGCGGAACCTGAAATCGCAACTACAACGGCTGCACGAGTGATGCCGATAGGATCGATACCTGGGTGTTCGTAAAAACGGCTATCTTCGGTTGCGATTAGCGCATGAATTAAGTCTTGAGGAATTTCATCATAAGTAACAGGAATACGACGCTTTTCACCGAACTGTGCGATCAGCTTCCCGTCTTGACTAAACACCTGCATAGGTGTTTGTAATTCAACGTCTTTTAGAGTTGCAACATCTGGCAATTCAGGCTTCACGTACTGATAGAAGCCAAATATTGTGGTGACTCCAAGAATTATGCAAATCAATGTTAAAAATAATAAACGCTTTATGAACTTCACCGGAGAATCCCTGATTGGTTGAGGCTGTGTAACGGCAAACCCTTGTACTCTTAGGTCAAAAATTTAGCACATAGAGATATTAACTCTTATTTGGGTGCTAATAACAACCTTTGCACGAAGAAATTTCGGAGCGAGAGTAAGAGATGGATAAGCTAATCGTTACCGGCATCGATATAGGCCATAACAGCCTCAAAGCCGTAGTACTTAAACCCACAGGCAACAATTACGCTCTGTTGGGTTACAAAGAAATATTACTAAAGGAAGGTATTGTCGCTGAAAATAACACTATAAATCATCAAGAAATTGTAAAGACCCTAAAGCTGATTAAAAAAGAACTGCCTTTTGGTGCTAAAAAGGTCGCAATTTCAGTGCCTGATAATTCGGTGATCAGTAAAAAATTGCAAATAGAACAAAACCTTGAAGATAGCGAAGTTGAGTTTGCTGTGATTCAGGCATTTTCTCATCAATCGCCATTCCCTGTCGAAGAGCTGAGTTTAGACTTCGTCCGTCTTCGTGCCGAAGATGGGTTGCGTGGGACTGATAACTATCAAGTGTTTGCGACAAGAAAAGATGTGGTCGATAGTCGCGTGGATGCATTACAAAAATCCGGACTAAAACCCGTTTTAGTGGACGTGCATTCACAAAGCCTTGGTCATATCTGGAAGCTCACCGCCGATCGCTTTCCTGACAAAAATAAGTACTGCTTACTCGATATTGGCACCTCATCGAGCTCCTTTACCATGTTTACCGAACAAGGTGAGCTGTTTCACAAAGAGTTTGCTTGCGGCACTCGAGGAGCAAACAGCCCTGTTCAAGATGATTTGATGTCCGATGATGCTCAGGAGAAAACAGAGCTGTTTAATCGCCAAATCGTGGAACGGGTGAAACGTCAGATGCAGCTCTACACCTCAATTAATGGCTCGCAAAATATCAAAGGTATCTGGTTATCAGGGGAAGGAGCTTCGACACCAATGCTCGCGGAAGAGTTATCTCAGCAACTGTCACTAGAGTGTGAATTGCTAAACCCGCTAGGGCTATTTGAGATGAAGGTGTCCAAACGTAAACGTCGTGCCGCGGATTGGCAGCATTTCTCTACAGCCGCAGGACTCGCGATTCGTGGCATTCATTGGCTAGGAGGTGCGCGTGCTTTATCGCATTAATTTACTTCCTTGGCGAGAGAACCAAAGAGAAGAGCACCGACGTCGTTTCATTAGCTTGGTCGCGTTAGGCATGTTGGTCGCCATTGGTATTCAATGGGGTATTGGAAAGTTTTTTGAGTACCAACAAGACCAGCAGCAGGAGCGGCTTGATTACCTTACTCACTACCTTGCTGAGCTCGACCAGCGTATTGAAGCAATGAAAATCGCCGAGCAAGAGCACAGCAAAATCCTCGAACGTTTAAAAGTGGTTGAAGGGTTACAAAATGGTAGAAACAAAACGACCGAGTTTATGAACTTGATGCCAGCCGTCATTCCTGAAGGTGTATATGTCGACAAGATCAAAATGAATGATCTGGAAATTGAGATCTCAGGGATCTCTGATAGCACTCCAAAACTTGCCACGATGCTGGACAACATGGAGCGTTCGGCCAAGTTGAATGATGTAGAAATGCACTCCATCGTTCACGGAAAAGCACGTTTTGGAAAAGAGTTCCAAACGTTCAAAGTGTCTTTCATGTTCAAAGTGCCGGAGAAGAAAGCGGAGGCCCAGCATGGTTGATTGGCAGGATCTCGAAATAGATGAAATGGCAGAGTGGCCATTGTTGCCTCAGCTTGTGGTTATCGCGCTGCTGATTTTCCTCATTCAAGGTTTTGGCTATTGGTTTTACCTTAAGCCAAAAGAAGAGCAATTGAATAACTTGGTCCAGCAGGAGCAGACGCTCAAGGTGGCATTGAAGATCAAAGCGAACAAAGTAGCAGCATTGCCTCAGCTTCAATCTCAATTGGATGAACTCACCACGCGTTACGAATTATTGCTACAACAACTGCCCGCGCAAAAAGAGTTGGCTACGATGCTCGCTTCGGTGAATGAACTCGGTATCGACAATAAGTTGACCTTTACCCGTATCGACTGGGGTGAAAAGCAATCAGAGCATTTCCTCTATCGTCTTCCTTTAAACATTGAGTTAACGGGAGATTTTCATGACATCGGCCATTTTTCTCAGGCGATAGCAACGCTACCTCGAATCATCACGTTTAAAGATGTGACTTGGCAGCGTGTCAGCCAAGAAAGTGAAACTCTGCACTTTAGGGTACGAGCCAATACCTATCAGTTTAAGCCAGAGGAGACGAACAATGACAAGTAAGCATTTGTTACTGGTACTGATGGGGTCTCTGCTACTTGGATGTCAGGCGAATGATGAGTCATTAACGGATTTTATTCGAGGGGTGGAGAGTCAGGCGCGTCGAGATGTCGAGAAACTTAAGCCTGCAGATAAGTATGTTGCCGTCACGTACGCACCTGAAGTACAGCGTGCGCCCTTTGAGTTGCCAAAAGAAGCCACCATCGCCACTCAGCCTGTTGCAAGAAAAGATTGTTGGCAACCACCTTCAAGAAGGCGCACTGGCAAATTAGAAAAATTCCCATTAAGCCAATTACGTTTGAAAGGAGTTATGGGCATGGGTAACACGGTTTCTGGTCTCGTTCAGGCACCCAATGGAACCGTTTATAAAGTGAAGCCGGGGCAATACCTCGGACGCAACAATGGCAAAGTGACCCACGTCAGCCATTCCTATTTGTTAATTAATGAAACGTTGCCCGACGGCTTAGGGTGTTGGCAGAAGCGTAAAGTTAAGTTGGCTTTGAGATAGCCCCATTTATTTTTGATATTGAGTAATGAAAATGAGACAAGGATTAACACGTACACCAAGGATACTAACTGGGCTCTTCTCCTTATGGTTGTTTGTATTTTTAGCCCCTTTAGTGGCAGCAGAAGAAGTATCGTCTAATGCCTTAAAGAGTATCGATTTTCGCACTAATAAAGATAAAGACGCCGTTATTGTCGTTGAACTGGCGTCACCTGCCGCGATTGTTGATGTCAAACGCGTACAGGAAGGGTTAAGTATCGATTTGCTTAATACTTTGGTAAAAGACGAGCAACTGTATCTCCTAGACGTAAAAGATTTCTCGACTGTGGTTGAAAGCGTAGAGGTGTTTCGCGATACCTCAACTACGCGCTTGGTTGCGCACATCAATGAAGAATATACGCATGATTACCGTTTAACGGGGCGATTCTTGGAAATCAAAGTGGCTAAGATAAAACCCAATGAGAAAGCTCCGGATAAAAGCATTCTAGAAAAAGAAGGCAAGCTCATTTCGATTAACTTCCAAGATATTCCTGTACGTAACGTGTTACAGCTGATTGCCGACTACAACCAGTTCAACTTGGTTGTTTCAGACTCCGTAGAAGGTAACCTCACACTTCGTCTTGATGGTGTTCCGTGGCAGCAAGTGCTGGATATTATTTTGCAAGTTAAGGGGTTAGATAAGCGTGTTGATGGCAACGTGATTCTGGTTGCTCCAACAGATGAGCTTGATCTGCGCGAAAAACAGCAACTCGAAAAGCAGCAGCTAGAACAAACGATGGGAGAGCTTTCGTCTGAAATCATCAAGGTAAACTTCGCTAAAGCATCAGATATTGCAGAGATGATCAACGGAGAAGGGAACATCAGTATGTTGTCTGAGCGAGGCAGTATGACCATTGATGAGCGGACTAACTCGTTATTGATTCGTGAGCTACCTGAAAACATTGAAGTGATTCGAGAAATTATTGAATCTTTGGATATCCCGGTGAAGCAGGTTCAAATTGAAGCGCGTATTGTGACCATCAATGAAGGCAACATGGACGAGTTGGGAATTCGCTGGGGCTTTACCTCTATTAATGGCAATAACACGGTTGGTGGTTCTATCGAAAACAACCTTGCCACGATCGGTTTATATAACGGTGGTGGTGAAGGAGAAGACGGTGGTGACGGTGATGGAGTAGGTATCGATGACTTCCTAAACGTAAACTTAGCTGCAACCAGTCCAAACGCGACCAGCATTGCTTTTCAGGTTGCAAAATTAGGCTCAGATACCTTGTTAGACCTCGAGCTTTCTGCGCTGCAACAAGAGTCCAAAGCTGAGATTATCTCAAGCCCACGTTTGATCACTACTAATAAGAAGCCTGCCTATATTGAGCAAGGTACCGAGATACCTTATCTAGAGTCCTCATCAAGTGGTGCCACGACGGTAACGTTCAAAAAAGCAGTATTGAGTTTGAAGGTGACGCCACAAATTACACCGGATAACCGTCTTGTGTTGGACTTAAGCGTTACGCAAGATAGACCTGGACAAGTCGTGAAAACAGGCACTGGTGAAGCCGTTGCGATTGATACTCAGCGTATCGGGACGCAAGTGTTAGTAAATAACGGTGAAACCGTCGTTCTTGGTGGTATTTTCCAGCACAGCATTACTAACTCGGTGGACAAAGTGCCTTTGTTAGGCGATCTGCCACTATTAGGTGCGCTTTTCCGTCGAAGTTATGAAAATGTTGGCAAAAGTGAGCTGTTAATTTTCGTCACCCCTAAGGTGGTGATTCAGTAGTTCTACCTCGTGAAAAACTGATTAAATCAAAAATAAAGTTGCAATAGTGGCACCATGCTTGGATAATTTCGGGTCTTATCACGAATTATCTGTGAGGAACTGGTGCCACAAGCCTTGTAGAACAGCGATTTAGCTGTGTTTTCTTGTGGCGATCTTATTGAATCAATGTTGTAAATTACTGCTAAACATGGCTGAGAAACGTAATATTTTCCTTGTTGGCCCAATGGGCGCCGGCAAAAGTACAATTGGTAGACATCTAGCACAGCAACTGCATATGGAGTTTGTTGACTCCGATACAGTGATCGAAGAACGCACTGGTGCAGACATCTCTTGGGTTTTTGATGTAGAAGGTGAAGAAGGCTTCCGCAAGCGTGAAGAAGCGGTACTTGAAGACCTAACACAAGAGCAAGGCATCGTGCTTGCGACTGGCGGTGGCTCTGTTAAGAGCAAAGAAAACCGTAATCGTCTTTCGGCACGTGGTGTTGTTGTTTACTTAGAAACGACGATTGAAAAGCAACTTGCGCGCACAAACCGTGACAAGAAGCGTCCTCTACTTCAAACGGACAACCCTCGCGAAGTATTGGAGCAATTAGCTGAAGAACGTAATCCTCTGTATGAAGAAGTAGCGGATTACACTGTTCGCACTGACGATCAGAGTGCAAAAGTGGTAGCCAACCAGATCGTAAAAATGCTAGAAGAGAGATAAGTTTTTATCTTTTTTTTAATTGGAGCAAACCGATGGAACGGATTACGGTCAACCTAGCTGAGCGTAGCTACCCAATCTCTATTGGCGCCGGGTTATTTGAGGACCCGGCGTACCTCTCTCAAGTTCTCTCAAACAAAAATGCAAAACAAAAAGTTGTTGTGATCAGTAATGTCACAGTGGCGCCTTTGTATGCTGACAAAATTTTAAAGCAACTCGAGCAGCTCGGTTGTAGTGCATCCTTGTTAGAATTGCCTGACGGCGAACAGTACAAAAACTTGGATGTGTTTAACCAAGTGATGAACTTCCTCCTCGAGGGGAATTACGCTCGTGATGTTGTGATCATCGCGTTAGGTGGTGGCGTTATTGGCGACCTTGTGGGTTTTGCTTCTGCCTGTTACCAGCGTGGGGTCGACTTTATTCAAATACCAACGACATTACTATCTCAAGTGGACTCTTCGGTGGGGGGAAAAACCGCGGTTAACCATCCGTTGGGTAAGAACATGATAGGTGCGTTTTACCAACCTAAAGCCGTGATCATCGATACCAACTGTTTATCGACGTTGCCTGAGCGTGAATTCGCAGCAGGTATCGCAGAAGTCATTAAGTACGGCATCATTTACGATGCAGACTTTTTTGTATGGTTGGAAGAAAACCTTGAACGCTTGTACGCGTTGGATGAAGAAGCGCTAACTTATGCCATTGCACGTTGCTGTGAAATAAAAGCGGAAGTGGTGGCTCAGGATGAGAAAGAATCGGGCATCCGCGCTCTGCTCAACTTAGGTCACACCTTTGGTCATGCGATTGAAGCTGAGCTTGGCTACGGCAATTGGCTGCATGGTGAAGCGGTTTCTGCTGGCACGGTTATGGCGGCCAAAACTTCGCATCTGCGCGGTCTTATCTCAGCAGAGCAATTTGAGCGTATTGTTGCGATTTTACGTCGTGCCAAACTGCCTGTTCATACTCCAGAAAGTATGAGCTTCGATGACTTCCTCAAACATATGATGCGAGATAAAAAAGTCCTCTCTGGTCAATTAAGATTAGTTCTACCTACAGGCATTGGTAGTGCCGAGGTCATTGCTGATACGACACAAGACGTACTCAAACAGGCGATAGACTTCGGTCGCGATATTTAACCTTGTAATGGCGCCTTTGGGCGTCATTCTTGTAGTGTATTAAGGTTATTAGATGAGTGTTGCTCACGTTCTGGAATTAGATTCTCAAATCGAGTTGCTTGATAGGTTAGGATTGCTGACTAATTTTGGTTCCAATTTCATTGCGATTAATGGTCATGATGGTTATGGAAAATCTTGGTTAGCGCAGCGATACCTTGAAGTGGGTGCCAGTAACAAGAATCAATGTTTGTTACTTTGTCATTCTAATCAAGATGATGTGCAGCGCCGCATCCTTATTTTGAGTCAACTGGTTTCGGACGCATTGTTTAATCAGCAAGAGCCTTTACTTGATAGCCTCGAAAGACTATTGGGTGATGAGCCTTGTGATATCGCGATTGTGGTTGATGATGCGCATTTATTAAGTGAGACGCTCGTTTCTGAGCTTTGGATGCTGGTTTTAGAGGCGCATCGTAAGCCAAATTGGACCATCAATGTCTTATTATTTACGCAGTCTGGGCGCTTAGAAGGATTGCTGTCACGTCTCAGTTACGGACAAGAGATAAAGCCTGTTGAGCTTGATATTGATATGTTGTCCGAAGTGGAAGCCCGTCGTTTCTTTGAATCACTTGTTGCGCGCTATGTTGATGATGAGGCGGAGAAGCGGGTTCGAGATGCATTTAAAAAAGTTGACCCAGTACCGGGTGACATCATGGCGTTAGGAGAGATGAAAGTGGAAAAAAGGATCATTATCCGCTCGATTGTCGGTTCACCGCTGAATATTGCGTTAGTGGTATTAGCATTACTGTTGCTTGCTGCTGGTGGCTATTGGTGGATGTATAATCAACCAAGCCCTGATGATAAAGCGCAGCAAATTGCTGGTAGTTTAGAGCAAACGGCTATTCCAACTTTTGAAGAGTCAGGAATCAGTGCTGCGCAGTCTTCACTACAATCTGTGACTGATGACACTAGCAGTGGCCTTGATGGCTCTGGCGCGATTGATGATTCTGATTCATTACCGCCAGCAGTAACGGAAGAAGTGGCGAGCGTTGGCAGTGATGACAATCAACAGAGAGTGGTGATTGAGTCGAATGTGGTCGATGCATTGCTTGAAGGTAAAGCTGATTCAGCAGACACAAAAGCGATTGATGATATCGTAGGTACTGATAAAGCAGAAACTGCTGATGAAACTGACTCTCCTTTGATTAAAGTCGTAAAACCAAATCAAGGTATGACGCAAACTTCTGCTCGGTCAGGAGAAGACGGTGCGAAGCAGCCTGTGGTTAAGTTTTCATTTGCTCGCGAAGAATTAAAAGCACTATCACCAAGAGCCTATACACTGCAGCTTGCTGCTATGACGTCAATGGAGGATGTACAAGCCTTCCTCGATGGGCATCAGCTGAATAATCAAGTACGAATTTATCCTACCGTTCGCAATGACACCGAGTGGTATATCATCACATACCAAGATTATCCGACAATTCAAATGGCTCGCGATGCCGTTGCAAGCTTGCCTGATTCGGTTAAGTCGGTGAGTCCTTGGGCAAAATCACTCCGTCAGGTTCATCGCGAAATTGATCGCGTGAAATAAACCTGAGCTTCGCTGAAAAATATGTTACATTCCGCAGCCTTAATTTTTGGTCGATAGATAGAGCAGTAGATGAAAAAGCAACGAGCCTTTCTTAAATGGGCAGGAGGAAAATACGGACTGGTTGAAGACATCCAACGTCATTTACCACCGGCTCGAAAGCTAGTTGAACCTTTTGTTGGTGCGGGCTCAGTGTTTCTGAATACTGATTATGACCATTATCTACTGGCAGATATCAATCCAGATTTGATCAATCTGTACAACCTACTAAAAGAGCGCCCGGAAGAGTACATCTCTGAAGCGAAGCGTTGGTTTGTTGCCGAGAATAACCGTAAAGAAGCCTACTTACACATTCGCGCTGAGTTTAATAAAACCGATGACGTGATGTACCGCTCTTTAGCGTTTTTGTATATGAACCGCTTTGGTTTTAATGGTCTATGCCGTTACAACAAAAAAGGCGGTTTTAACGTTCCGTTCGGTTCATATAAAAAGCCTTACTTCCCAGAGGCGGAATTGGAGTTTTTTGCCGAAAAAGCCAAGAAAGCCACGTTCGTTTGTGAAGGTTATCCAGAAACTTTTCGTCGAGCACGTAAGGGGAGTGTGGTGTATTGCGACCCTCCTTATGCACCGCTTTCAAACACGGCAAATTTCACCTCATACGCAGGTAATGGTTTCACGTTGGATGATCAGGCTGCATTAGCCGACATTGCTGAAAGAACGGCGACTGAGCGTGGTATTCCGGTTCTGATTTCTAACCACGACACTACGCTGACGCGTCGGTTGTATCACGGTGCGGATCTCAATGTAGTAAAAGTAAAGCGCACCATTAGCCGCAATGGCAGTGGTCGTAATAAAGTCGATGAGCTGCTTGCGCTTTTTCATGCCCCTGAGATGGATAAACCAAGCTCTTAGTTCTCACACTATTAAATCTAAATAGTGGATCTCCCCACTGGCTTCGGTAGAATTGCGCGCAGATTGTTTGCTCATTACTACTGAGGTCAGGTATGAAAGATTTTCTTATTGCTCCATCCATTTTATCGGCAGATTTTGCTCGTCTCGGTGAAGATGTCGAGAAAGTACTCGCAGCGGGTGCGGATGTGGTGCATTTCGACGTTATGGATAACCACTATGTACCAAACCTGACTTTTGGTGCGCCTGTGTGTAAAGCACTACGCGATTATGGCATCACAGCGCCAATCGATGTTCACTTAATGGTGAAACCCGTTGACCGTATTATTCCTGATTTCGCAAAAGCGGGTGCGTCGATGATTACGTTCCATGTAGAAGCTTCTGATCATGTAGACCGTACACTGCAGTTAATTAAAGAGCACGGCTGTCAGGCTGGTGTGGTACTAAACCCAGCAACGCCACTTGCAAGTCTTGAGTTTATTATGGATAAAGTCGACATGATTCTACTGATGTCGGTAAACCCTGGTTTTGGTGGTCAATCATTCATTCCTCATACACTAGATAAACTGCGTGCCGTTCGTAAGATGATTGACGAGTCTGGCCGTGATATCCGCTTAGAAATCGATGGCGGTGTGAAGGTTGACAACATTCGTGAAATTGCAGAAGCGGGCGCAGACATGTTTGTTGCAGGCTCGGCGATTTTCGGTGAGCCAGATTACAAACAAGTGATCGATCAAATGCGCGCTGAACTAGCTGAAGTTAAATAAGCACCGATAATCCAGCGCAATAACACGCTGATTTTAAAGGCTGCCAGCTTGTTGGCAGCCTTTGTGTTTTCTGGTATTAGAAGAAATTAAATATCCGCTGCGCAGAGCAAATAATCACTTGCCTATTTTACGCCCTTTCTGTACTATTCGTGCTCCTTAAACTCAGTCAATTATCTTTAGTTCCTTGCTTCCTCTGGACGACTGAGCCATTTGTGGAAGCTGAATAATCCGTAAGGAGCAACCAATGCGTCATTACGAAATCGTATTCATGGTGCACCCAGATCAAAGCGAGCAAGTTGCTGGCATGATCGAGCGTTACACTGGTTCAATCACTGAAGCTGGCGGTAAAATCCACCGTCTAGAAGACTGGGGCCGTCGTCAACTGGCTTACCCAATCAACAAGCTTCACAAAGCTCACTACGTTCTTATGAACGTTGAAGCTGACCAAGCTGTAATTGATGAGCTAGAAACTGCTTTCCGTTTCAACGATGCAGTTCTACGTAACATGATCATGCGTACTAAAGCAGCGATCACTGAGCAATCTATCATGCTTAAGCAAAAAGAAGAGCGTGCTCCACGTCGTGAAGAGCGTTCTGAAGCTAAGCCTGAAGCTAAGTCAGAAGCTGCTGAGTAAGTTTTCTTATGGCCAATCGAATGGAGCTGAGCGGCACCATTGCCAAACCGCCCATTCGTAGTAAAAGCCCTGGTGGCATTGAACACTGTCGGTTTTGGCTGGAGCATCGCTCTACTATTATCGAAGCTGACTTACCTCGACAAGTTTATTGTCGTATGCCGGTAGTCGTCAGCGGGCTTGGGTCACAAGCACTAACTCAGAATTTAGTTCAAGGCAGTAACATTAAGGTAAGTGGTTTTGTCACTTATCAAACCGGCCGAAATGGCGTGGGAAAATTAGTGTTACACGCCGACAACATTACTCAAATTTAAGATCAGGAGATAGCCCATGGCTCGTTTCTTCCGTCGTCGTAAATTCTGCCGTTTCACTGCAGAAGGCGTACAAGAGATTGATTACAAAGACGTAGCAACTCTTAAAAACTACATCACTGAAGCTGGTAAAATCGTACCTAGCCGTATCACTGGTACAAGCGCTAAGTACCAGCGTCAACTAGCACGTGCTATCAAGCGTTCACGCTACCTAGCTCTACTACCGTACACTGACAAGCATCAGTAATCGGTTCATTTTATTAAGAAAGAGGATTAAGCAATGCAAGTTATTCTACTTGATAAAATTGGTAACCTAGGTGGTCTTGGCGATACTGCAAACGTTAAATCTGGCTACGCTCGTAACTTCCTTATCCCACAAGGTAAAGCAGTTATGGCAACTAAAGCTAACGTTGAAATGTTTGAAGCTCGTCGTGCTGAACTAGAAGCTAAAGTTGCTGAGCAACTAGCTGCTGCAGAAGCTCGCGCAGAGAAAGTTAACGCTCTAGAAGCTGTAGTTATCGCTTCTAAAGCTGGTGACGAAGGCAAACTATTCGGTTCTATCGGTACTCGTGACATCGCTGACGCTATCACAGCTGCAGGCGTTGAAGTTGCTAAGAGCGAAGTTCGCCTTCCTGAAGGTGCTCTACGTACAACTGGTGAGTTCGAGATCAGCGTTCAACTTCACTCTGAAGTTTTCGCAACTGTGAACCTACAAGTTGTTGCTGCTGAGTAATTCAGTATCAAGACGAAATACTAAAAAGCACCTCCTCGGAGGTGCTTTTTTTATTTCTAAAACTGAGAGAAAAAGGGTTAAAAAGCGAAAAGTAAATTAACGGAAAATACGCTATCCGCTTTGCTTAAGCCTTCAGGCACTTTATCGTGATACTGACGAGAGTGTGCCAGTTTCAGTGCAATATCTTCAGTAATATCATTGGTCACGCTGAGTTCACTATCGGCCCGAGTGTTACTTTTACCTGTTACCAACGTAATATCAGCCGCGAAACTCAAATTATCTAGTGCGTGCCAAGTCGTATTGATGTTCCCTCGAAAAATGCCTTCTCGAACGATATCGGGAAAGACAATGTCGTCATCATCTATCTCATCTAAATTTGGTTCTTGATAACGAAAACCAGGACCGACTTCTACCTCTAAAATGAAGTTTTCAGTGTAGGAGAACTGGTAACCCAAACCGCCTGATAATGTGTAGTCTTTAAAATAGGCACTGTAACGAGAATCCACCCCTTTAAAGCTGCCATACAAATACGTTTTAGGACCTAACTTGTAGTCACTCTGTAGGGCGTAGGTGGATGAGCGTTTGTCTTCTTCACCGTCTTTGTACAAGTTGTAGTACTTCCATTCACCATTAGAACGGTGTCGACCTGACGTATATTCAGCACTCAAACGAGCATTCAGGGAACGAGAGTCCGTGTTACCTGTGTGAGCTTGATAGCCGAACTCCACCTCGGTTTTTAATGGGTCGGGCACATCAATATTTTGCTCTGGCTGTACTGATTCGTCAGCATACGATGCACTAGCGCATAGTAGGCTAAAGCTAAGTAACCAGTATCGGGACACATCAACCTCGAACGTAATTAAAAAGGAGGGGCATGATACTGATACAGATATTTTGTTGGGTCAATGGTAGGTTAATTTTTATTAGAGCTGGGCGGAAGAACCAGGCTATTACTTGTGCGGTTCGCATGTTGATTTCTTAACAAGTAATTGTCGCTTCGGGGAAGCATCTCAGTTAGGTTAAGGTTATAATCGTGGGTCAATAGTAGTTATCGAGCAAAGTCATGGCGGAAAACAGAAATCGCAAACCTTCAGACAGTCAGGTCGACGCAATCAAAGTGCCACCTCACTCACTAGAAGCCGAGCAATCAGTAATTGGTGGTCTCTTACTGGACAATGAACGTTGGGACACCGTTGCCGAACGTGTTGTAAGCAGTGATTTCTATAGTCGTCCGCATCGCCTAATTTTTGAAGGTGTAAAAACCATTCTTGAAGCGGGCAAGCCTCTCGATCTTATTACTTTATCGGAATACCTGGAGCGTCACGAGCAATTAGAAGATGTGGGCGGTTTTGCTTACCTTGCAGATTTGGCGAAAAACACGCCAAGCGCCGCTAACATTAATGCGTACGCTGATATTGTTGCCGAGCGTGCGATCGTCCGTGGTTTAATCGGTGTCGCGAATGAGATTGCGGATGCGGGTTACGATCCTCAAGGTCGAAGTTCGGAAGATCTGATTGATATGGCGGAGAGTAAAGTTTTCGCCATCGCTGAGTCACGAACCAGTGAAAACGAAGGGCCACAAAATGTCGATAACATCCTCGAAAAGACGTTAGAACGTATCGAGTTGTTATATAAAACGCCGCAAGATGGTGTAACGGGTGTCGACACAGGTTTCACTGACCTCAATAAGAAAACCGCAGGTTTGCAAGGTTCTGATTTGGTGATTGTCGCGGCGCGTCCATCGATGGGTAAAACGACCTTTGCGATGAACTTGTGTGAAAATGCGGCCATGCAACAAGAGAAGCCTGTGCTTATTTTCTCGCTAGAGATGCCAGCCGAGCAGTTGATGATGCGTATGTTGGCCTCTTTGTCTCGCGTTGACCAAACCAAGATCCGTACGGGTCAGCTGGATGACGAAGACTGGGCGCGTATTTCTTCTACTATGGGTATCTTGATGCAAAAGAAAAACATGTACATTGATGACAGCTCCGGTCTAACTCCGACCGAAGTGCGTTCACGCGCTCGCCGTATCGCACGTGAACATGGCGGTCTGTCGATGATCATGGTCGACTACCTTCAGCTTATGCGCGTGCCTGCACTCTCTGATAACCGTACGCTGGAAATTGCGGAGATTTCGCGCTCTCTGAAAGCGCTGGCAAAAGAGCTGAATGTGCCCGTCGTGGCGCTGTCTCAGCTTAACCGTTCCCTAGAGCAACGTTCAGATAAACGCCCAGTAAACTCGGACTTGCGTGAGTCGGGCTCTATCGAGCAGGATGCCGACTTGATCATGTTCATCTACCGTGACGAGGTATATCACCCAGATAGCCCATACAAAGGTACGGCAGAAATCATCATTGGTAAGCAACGTAACGGCCCTATCGGCTCTGTACGTCTCACCTTCCAAGGTCAACACTCGCGCTTTGACAACTACGCGGGTCCTGCATTCGATATTGATGATGAGTAACCCCATGAGCTATATGAAAGCGGCCAAGGCGTGCATTGATTTGTCTGCGTTGCAGCACAACTTACAGCGCGTGAAAGCGCAAGCGCCCCAAAGTAAAGTGATGGCTGTGGTGAAGGCCAATGGCTATGGTCACGGATTACGTCACGTTGCAAAACATGCCAACCATGCGGATGCCTTTGGTGTTGCGCGCATTGAAGAAGCGTTGCAACTGCGCGCTTGTGGCGTGGTAAAGCCGATTCTATTGCTAGAAGGTTTTTACTCTCCAGGTGACTTACCTGTTCTTGTGACGAACAACATCCAAACCGTGGTGCATTGTGAAGAGCAGCTTATCGCTTTGGAGCAAGCCGACCTTGAAACTCCGGTTGTCGTGTGGCTTAAGATTGACAGTGGGATGCACCGTCTTGGCGTTCGCCCTGAGCAATATGATGAGTTTGTCACGCGGTTGAAAGAGTGTCCAAACGTAGCCAAGCCGTTACGTTACATGAGTCACTTTGGCTGTGCAGATGAGCTGGATAGCCATATCACTCCCCAACAGATTGAGCTGTTTAAGTCGTTGACCTCTGGTTGTCAGGGGGAGCGTTCACTTGCGGCCTCTGCGGGGTTGTTGGCATGGCCTCAAAGCTATTTGGATTGGGTTCGTCCGGGCATCATCATGTATGGTGTATCGCCATTTGATGACAAGACCGCACAAGATCTGGGGTATCAACCCGTGATGACACTTAAATCCCATCTTATTGCGGTACGTGAAGTTAAGAAGGGCGAAAGTGTTGGCTACGGCGGTATGTGGACCAGTAAGCGAGATACAAAAGTCGGTGTCATCGCAGTAGGGTATGGCGACGGTTACCCAAGAAGTGCCCCGAATGGCACTCCGGTTTGGGTAAATGGTCGTAAAGTACCTATCGCAGGTCGAGTTTCCATGGATATGCTGACGATCGATTTGGGACCAGATGCAACGGATAAAGTCAGCGACGAAGCGATTCTTTGGGGGAAAGAGCTCCCAGTAGAAGAAGTGGCGGGTCACATTGGTACCATTGCGTATGAACTCGTGACTAAGCTAACGCCTCGCGTCGAGATGGAGTACTCAAAATAAACAGCGAAAGGCTAACCTAAGGTTAGCCTTTGTTTTATCTACTCACCGTTAATCGTAGCAATAACGCGGCGGTCGCCGCCATAGTCTCGGTGCTCACCCAAGTAAATGCCCTGCCATGTTCCTAAAGCTAATCGACCATTTTGGATTGGTATCGTCACACTACTGCCAAGTAGGGATGCTTTAATGTGTGCTGGCATGTCGTCATCCCCCTCATAGGTGTGCTGATAATAAGAAGCACGCTCTGGCACAAACTTATTGAAGTGCGCTTCCATATCCATACGCACGGTTGGATCAGCATTCTCATTTAAGGTCAAACTGGCAGAGGTATGTTGAATAAATAGGTGTAATAAACCTACTGAAAGCTCGTTTATTTGTGGTAATTGTTGTTCAATTTCATCAGTTATTAGGTGAAAACCGCGGCTTCTCGCTTTTAATTGCAGTGTTTTTTGTGCCCACATACGTGTTCCTTTGGAAATTTATAAATTGGCGTCTATCCTATTCCAATTAGAGCCTGTCATTAGTAAGTGATATGATTCTTGTCATCGTAAATGAATTGTTCATTTTCAGGGCAGGGAACGTGACCTAACTCAATGTGAGTGTAAATACTCTCAGTCATAATTGGCACCTGAAAAAAAATTACAAAGACTTGTTTTGTGGTAATTCGCCCAAACATCTAATTAATATTCTATTTGCTAAATCGGGGATTCCACAGTTTTCGCTAGACTGTAAGGAATGGAACCTACTGTAACATCGGGATAAAGACCATGTTGAAAAATATCAATCCAACGCAAACACAAGCTTGGAAAGCGCTAACGGCGCATTTCGAATCTGCACAAGATATGGATCTTAAAGAGCTGTTTGCTCAAGACGCAGCGCGTTTCGACAAATACTCTGCACGTTTCGGCTCAGACATCCTAGTCGATTACTCAAAGAACCTCATCAATGAGGAAACTCTGAAGCACCTGTTTGCTCTTGCGAACGAGACCGAGCTGAAATCTGCAATTGAAGCGATGTTCAGTGGTGAAGCGATCAACCAAACAGAAGGTCGCGCTGTTCTTCACACTGCACTACGTAACCGCGCTAATACTCCAGTTATGGTAGACGGCGAAGACGTAATGCCAGCCGTGAACGCGGTTCTAGAAAAAATGAAATCATTCACTGAACGCGTTATCGGCGGTGAGTGGAAAGGTTACACAGGTAAAGCAATTGCAGATATCGTGAACATCGGTATCGGTGGTTCTGACCTTGGTCCTTACATGGTGACGGAAGCTCTAGCACCATACAAAAATCATCTAAACCTTCACTTCGTATCTAACGTTGATGGTACTCACATCGTTGAAACGTTGAAGAAAGTTAACCCAGAAACGACGCTATTCTTGATCGCGTCTAAGACGTTCACAACGCAAGAAACCATGACTAACGCGCACACTGCACGTGATTGGTTCCTAGAGTCAGCTGGCGATCAAGCGCACGTGGCTAAGCACTTTGCTGCGCTTTCAACGAACGCGACAGCCGTGTCTGAATTCGGTATCGATACCGCGAACATGTTCGAATTCTGGGACTGGGTTGGTGGCCGTTACTCACTATGGTCTGCAATCGGTTTATCAATCGCATTAGCGGTAGGTTACGACAACTTCGTTGAGCTGCTTGAAGGTGCTCACGAGATGGACAAGCACTTCGTATCAACAGACCTAGAAAGCAACATCCCTGTGATCCTTGCGCTTATCGGTATTTGGTACAACAACTTCCACGGTGCGGAATCAGAAGCTATCTTACCTTACGATCAGTACATGCACCGTTTCGCGGCGTACTTCCAGCAAGGTAACATGGAATCAAACGGTAAATACGTTGACCGTGAAGGCAATGCTGTGACTTACCAAACGGGCCCTATTATTTGGGGTGAACCTGGTACCAACGGTCAGCACGCGTTCTACCAACTGATTCACCAAGGCACTAAGCTGATCCCATGTGACTTCATTGCACCTGCAATCAGCCACAACCCAGCTAGCGATCATCACCAAAAACTGATGTCCAACTTCTTTGCGCAAACTGAAGCACTAGCGTTTGGTAAGAGTGAAGAAACCGTGAAAGAAGAGTTGGTGAAAGCAGGTAAGAACGCTGAAGAAGTGGCAGCGATTGCGCCATTCAAAGTGTTTGAAGGTAACCGTCCAACAAACTCTATCCTAGTGAAGCAAATCACGCCTCGTACGCTAGGTAACTTGATCGCAATGTACGAACACAAAATCTTCGTACAAGGTGTTATCTGGAACATCTTCAGCTTTGACCAATGGGGCGTGGAGCTAGGTAAACAACTGGCTAACCAAATCCTACCTGAGCTTGCAGACGAGTCTCAAATCAGCTCGCATGACAGCTCAACAAATGGTCTAATCAACGCATTTAAAGCGTTCAAAGCTTAATGTTTGGTTTGAATAGATAAAGAAAAGGTCAGCAAATGCTGACCTTTTTTATTGCCTGAGGCAAAAATAAAATAGGTTGGCCAGTGCCAACCTATTTTTTCTCTTTTATTCGAAGCAAATTTCGATAAAGGCATTTCCCCATTGGGAAGAGAAAGGCATGATGATGATTGATCCCTCACACTTGTGGCGAATCGTATGGCCTCGGCCAGAAACCACTACCGGTGTTGCCATATCAAAATCAAAACCACTTTCCGCCAGAATGCGTTTTGCACCACCAGTCACCATGTTGGTGATCTCACCCACCATATCGGTGACCTCTTCATTGAGTCCATTTGGACGCTCACCAAGCATGTTCTGCATGATTTCTAGAGCTAGCGCTTCATCAAAGGTAATCGACATTGAACCACGAGTTTGTGGGCCTACCATACCAATCAGACCAGAAACGTCACCTCGTGCGATCTCATCTTTTTTGATTCGCGGTTTTTGTGGCTTCAGCTCAAGAGAAGCCATAGTTTTTAGCACGTTCATTAAAGAAGCTAAAAACGGGTTTACAAATTCAGCGCGCATAACGTTCTTCTATACTTTTTCTTTCGTCTCGGAGGAACAGGCCTGGCATTCACCATGAGTTTCAATAACTTGGTTGGTCAGTTTGAATCCATGCTTCTCGGCGTTTTCAGCTAACAAGGATATCAGCGTCTCATCTTCGAGTTCAACGACATCACCACATTTATCGCAAATTAGTAATTGGAAAAAGTGCTGCTGAGTATTGAAAGAACAACAAGTAATAAAGCTATTTGTCGATTCCACTCGGTGGATGAAGCCTTGCTCTAGGAGAAAATCTAATGCTCGATAAACAGTGGGCGGCTTAGCCTGAGGCTCACTCTCTTTTAGTTGCTCCAATAGCTCATACGCACTTGAGGCGCGGCGATTAGAACAAATGAGTTCAAATACGCGTCGGCGTTGCGGAGTCAGTCGTACTCCACGCTCTGCGCAGATACTTTCAATTTGTTCAATGATTGTTGGGTTCAAACCTTTCACCATAACTATCGGACGTGCTCTATGATAAATCATTTCTATACGAAGTTCGTTTAGAAATGCTTCATTTTACCCACTATCAGAACGAAAATCATGAATTAAAGCAAGTCGGTGGTGGTGTGAAGGCGGAATAATCATCACAGAATGAATCAACGAATGACAGATTCGTATTACTTCTGCGTATTCCTAAGCACTTGGCTAGTCAGCCAACCAAATCATTCTCGCTGAAACTAGCACCCAGAGGTGCTTGGGTATACAATACCCGACTTATTTTTTGAGCGTACTGCTGCGCTCGACCTTGGCAATATAAAAACGGGTGTTTATATCATGACTCATTCTTGCAGGCTCTCCGTAGCACCAATGTTAGATTGGACTGATCGTCATTGTCGCTACTTCCATCGCTTAATGACCAAAGAAACCCTGCTGTACACTGAAATGGTGACGACAGGTGCGATCATTCATGGAAAAGGAGACTTCCTGGCTTATAACGAAGAAGAGCATCCGTTAGCCCTTCAACTTGGTGGTTCAAACCCAGCAGATTTGGCTACGTGTGCCAAGCTAGCGCAAGAGCGTGGCTACGATGAGATTAACCTAAATGTGGGGTGTCCATCTGACCGCGTACAAAATGGTCGCTTCGGTGCTTGCCTAATGGCTGAACCGCAGTTAGTTGCGGATTGTGTCGCAGCAATGAAAGACGTGGTCGATATCCCTGTAACAGTCAAGACTCGCATTGGTATTGATGATCAAGACTCTTACGAGTTCCTAACGGATTTCGTTTCTATTGTTTCAGAAAAGGGTGGCTGTGAGCAGTTCACTATCCATGCTCGTAAAGCTTGGTTAAGTGGTTTAAGCCCAAAAGAAAACCGCGAGATCCCACCATTGGATTACCCACGCGCTTACCAATTGAAGCAAGACTTCTCACACCTAACGATTGCGATTAACGGTGGCGTGAAATCATTAGAAGAAGCAAAAGCACATCTTCAGCATCTTGACGGTGTGATGATTGGTCGTGAAGCATACCAAAGCCCATATTTACTGGCATCGGTAGACCAAGAGTTGTTTGGCTCTAATGCTCCAGTGAAGAAACGCAGCGAAATTGTTGAAGAGATGTATCCATACATTGAAGCGCAATTAGCGAAAGGTGCGTACCTTGGTCATATTACCCGCCACATGTTAGGTTTGTTCCAAAGCATGCCCGGTGCTCGTCAATGGCGTCGTCATATCAGTGAAAATGCGCACAAACCAGGTTCTGGTCTAGAAGTGCTGCAAGACGCGTTAGCGAAGATTCCAAAAGAATTGAATGTGTAAAACTCACCAGTGGTTGGCTAAAATTACCAACTAAAGAACAAGTAAGCCAGAGTGCAGAAATGCCTCTGGCTTTATTTTTGAATAAAAATCATTGTGTTATCGTTATCTTGGTAAGTTGGTATGGAAACTGCTCTGTTTATTAAAAACAAATGGAGAAGTGATTATGTTGGAGCTAATCTTTATTTTAGTCTTTGCGGCGACCCTATTGGTTACCGGTATCACAATGATGACCGTATTCGCAGCAACCGGTATTGCGTTAGTTGTGATGTTTTTACTGGGAATGGTCGGAGCGGTACTCAAACTATTGCCATGGTTAATCGTGATTGCATTGGGTGTTTGGTTCTTCAAGAATTACGTTGCCCAGCCCCGCTATAAATAACGAGTGACATGATTTAGTTGATAGAGAGACGTGAGAGTATGGTATATTTCCTCTCACGTCTTCAACGTGAACATCAGCTATCTCGGAGTACACACTACATGACAAATAAAGCGACCATCGCTTTAACAGCATTATCGTTGGCAGTATCTTTTCCTGTTTTTGCAGAATATTCTGTATCGACGAAAGTCGGCGCAGAGGTATGGGCTGCCGACACTAAAGTTAATGAAGTGAGACGAGATAGCAGTACCGCAGGCACTTTTTACGCGGCGATTGAACATGATGTTAAATACGTCCCTAATGCGCGCCTTCGTTACTCAAGTGTTGATGCGGATTACATGGGGTTCGATAAGCTCGATTTAACCTTGTATTACCACGTTCTAGAGCATGATTTATTGCATTTTGATGCGGGTGTTACATTCAGTAATTTAAGTGACACTAAATACATTGATGCTGGCTCAAACAAGCGTATAGAAGAGTTTGATGAGCTGATTTGGGCTTGGTACGGTTACGCAGAGATTCAAGTTCCGGACACAAATTTTGATGTGATTGGTGAGATAAACTTTGGTGACAACAAAGGTATCAAAAGTACCGATTTCATGGCCGGTGTTCAATACCATGTACCGCTCGAAAAAGCTCAACTGGCTTTTCGTGGTGGTTACCGCGTGATTGATTTGGAGTCCGAGAAATTCATGTCGGATCTAGGGAAAGAGTTTATTTTTGCTAACGGCTTTTTTGTGAGTGCAGAATACGCATTCTAAATGCAGCCAGATTAGATACTCGATTTTTTTTAAAACGTCGCTTTATAAGCGGCGTTTTTTTATATCACTTCATTATATCCAATCGAATTTTCTGCCTATTTGGCTGACTTAGACCATGCTTACCTAGGAGCAATGTGAAAGTTAAAGCAGGGATAGCGATGACAATAAACGAACTAAGACATCTATTCCGTGAAAACCAGCTTGTCGAAGCGATTATTGAACCTGCAATCCAAGAGGGTGGCTGGGTTGTGGAGTTCAGACATGCGCGCGGTGGTTTTGTTTTTCTGACGGACAGTCATGGTGAAGAATGTCTTTATGAAGATTTGGATGCAGCGTCAAAATCGGCAATGGCAGTAGGCTTTCAACAAGTCCGCATTGAAGATCGATGAGCAAAAAGTAAGCCGTTCTTACTTCCAAAAAGTTATAAAACATTCACTTCTATTCTTTCTTGTTATTAAGGAGAGTGGGTACTCTATCGTCACGCAATGAATAGGGATGTCGTGATAATGTCTTTTCAAAAGAATGAGTATTCTCACAAGAATGTGTCTGAAGATAATAATGGGCAAGGAGGAAATCCTCCAATCGCAAGCCCTCTGAATGACCAACAAATTAGCTCACTCCAACAAACTGTCTCTGAGTTGTCTTCACAGCAACTTGCTTGGGTCAGTGGGTATTTTTGGGGATTAGCTCAAAATCAACCAAATACAGCGGTAACGCCAATTGCACAAGCAACGGCAGCCGTATCAGCGAAGCCTGCAGGTAAGTTGAGTATTATTTTTGCTTCCCAAACAGGCAACGCTAAAGGCGTTGCTGAAGCTCTAGAACAGGAAGCAAAAGCAGAAGGAATTGCTGTCGAACTTTTTGATGCAAGTGATTACAAAGGTAAAAACTTAGCCAAAGAAACACATGTCATTATTGTGGCATCGACGAACGGCGAAGGCGAAGCACCAGATAACGCTATAGAGCTACACGAGTTTTTGCAGTCTAAGAAAGCTCCTAAGCTGTCAAACCTGCAATATGGCGTTATTGCTCTGGGTGACTCGAGCTACGAATTCTTCTGCCAAACCGGTAAAGACTTCGACGCTTACCTATCAAAGCTAGGCGCGACCCCATTTATCGATCGTCTTGATTGCGATGTGGATTATGAAACACCAGCAGCTGAATGGCGTAAGAATGCGTTAGGTAAGGTAAAAGATACGCTTTCTTCTGGCACTGAAGCGGATGTGGTTCAACTTCCTGTGGGTCAGGCGGCGACTGCGCACTCTCCTTACAATAAACAAAACCCATACACAGCGACGTTACTGACCAGTCAAAAAATCACGGGGCGTGATTCTGGAAAGGATGTTCGTCATATAGAAATTGACTTGGAAGGCTCGGGTTTAACGTATCAGCCTGGTGATGCGTTAGGTGTGTGGTTTGAAAATAGCTCAGAACTTGCAAATGCCATTCTTGGTAAGGTCGGTTTGTCTGGGGTTGAGACCGTTGACGTTGATGGTGAAAGCTTGTCAATTCATAGTGCTCTAGTGAGTAAATATGAAATCACAACATCTAACCCACAGCTCATTACAAAGTTTGCCGAGTTATCCGGTAGCAAGAAGCTACAAAAGCTGGTTGACGATAAAGATAAACTACGCGAGTACTCTGCAAATACTCAAATTGTTGATGTATTGGCAGAGAAAAAAACCAAGTTAACCGCAGATGAGTTGATTAGTTTGCTTCGTCGTCTTACTCCTCGCCTTTACTCTATTGCATCAAGCCAAGAAGAGGTCGATGAAGAAGTACACCTAACGGTTGCTTTGGTTGAGTACGAACAAAACGACGAAAAACGATATGGTGGTGCGTCTAGTTTCTTAGCACAGCGTCTCGAAGAGGGAGATGAAGTTAAAGTATTCGTTGAGCATAACAACAACTTCAAACTGCCGGAAGATGATAGCACCCCAATTATCATGGTGGGTCCGGGCACTGGGATCGCACCATTCCGTAGCTTTATTCAGGAACGTGAAAACCGTGATGCTGAAGGCAAAAACTGGTTGTTCTTTGGTGATCGCACGTTCACTCAAGACTTCTTGTACCAAGTGGAATGGCAAAAGTACCTCAAGTCAGGAGTACTAAGCCGATTGGATGTTGCTTTTAGTCGTGACCAAGTAGAAAAAGTTTACGTACAACATCGCATCTTAGAAAACGCAGCTCAAGTGTGGCAGTGGATCCAAGAAGGCGCTTATATCTATGTCTGCGGTGATGCCACTCGTATGGCAAAAGATGTGCACGACGCACTGGTTATCGTTGCTGAACAAGAAGGCAAGATGCCGCGTGACGATGCAGAACAATTTATTAATGACCTACGTAAAGCGAAACGTTATCAGAGGGATGTGTACTAATGACTTTTTCTACTGAAAATAACAAGCAGATTGTATTAGGCGAAGAGCTAGGGCCGCTATCTGATAACGAGCGCCTGAAGCGAGAAAGCAACCTATTACGTGGCACCATTGAGCAAGATTTACAGGACCGTATTACTGGTGGCTTTACTGCCGACAACTTCCAGTTAATTCGTTTCCACGGTATGTATCAGCAAGACGATCGTGATATCCGCAATGAACGTACAAAGCAAAAGCTAGAGCCATTGCATAACGTGATGCTTCGTGCTCGTATGCCTGGAGGTATCATCACGCCAACGCAATGGTTAGCGATCGACAAGTTCGCAACGGAGCACTCTTTATATGGAAGTATTCGTCTGACGACTCGCCAAACGTTCCAGTTTCATGGGGTATTGAAACCGAATATTAAGTTGATGCATCAAACGCTCAACAGTATTGGCATTGATTCGATTGCAACCGCGGGTGATGTAAACCGAAACGTGTTGTGTACCACTAACCCGGTTGAATCAGAACTTCATCAAGAAGCTTATGAATGGGCGAAGAAGATCAGTGAACACCTGCTTCCAAAAACACGTGCTTACGCTGAGATTTGGCTAGACGGTGAGAAAGTAGAAAGCACTGAAGAAGATGAACCTATTCTGGGTAAAAACTATTTACCGCGTAAGTTCAAAACGACGGTGGTGATCCCACCGCAAAATGACGTAGACGTGCATGCCAATGATCTTAACTTCGTAGCAATTGCGGATAACGGCAAGTTGGTTGGTTTTAACGTCCTAGTTGGCGGCGGTCTAGCGATGACACATGGTGATACGTCAACTTATCCGCGCCGCGCTGACGACTTAGGTTTCATCCCATTAGAGAAAACGCTTGATGTTGCAGCGGCGGTGGTTACCACTCAGCGTGATTGGGGTAATCGCTCAAACCGTAAGAATGCCAAAACCAAATACACACTTGACCGTGTAGGTACTGATGTCTTTAAAGCCGAAGTCGAAAAGCGAGCAGGCATTCAGTTTGAAGCAAGCCGCCCGTACGAGTTTACTGAGCGTGGTGACCGTATTGGTTGGGTAGAAGGAATTGATGGTAAACATCACTTAGCACTTTTCATCGAAAATGGTCGTCTGCTGGACTTCCCAGGTAAACCACTTAAAACGGGTGTTTCTGAAATTGCCAAAATCCATAAAGGCGATTTCCGTATGACTGCCAACCAGAACTTAATTGTTGCGGGGGTACCTAAAAGCGAAAAAGCGAAGATCGAAAAGATCGCTCGTGAACATGGCTTGATGGATGACAATATCAGTGAGCAGCGCAAAAACTCAATGGCGTGTGTTGCCTTTCCAACGTGTCCGCTAGCGATGGCAGAGGCAGAGCGTTTCCTTCCTCAGTTTGTTACTGATGTGGAGGGGATTTTGGAAAAGCACAACCTACCAGAAAATGACAACATCATTTTGCGTGTAACTGGGTGTCCAAACGGTTGTGGTCGTGCCATGTTGGCTGAAATTGGTTTAGTGGGTAAAGCGCCAGGTCGTTACAACCTACATTTAGGTGGTAACCGTGCTGGTACTCGAGTACCAAAAATGTATAAAGAGAACATCACGGATAAGCAAATCTTAGAAGAGATTGATCTGCTGGTGGCTCGATGGTCGAAAGAGCGTAAAGAAGGCGAAGCCTTCGGCGATTTCACAATTCGTGCTGGTATTATCCAAGAAGTGCTCGTATCAAAGAGGGACTTTCATGCTTGATTCTGTAGCGTCCAGGCTTGAGCTTACAGAGTTATTGACATTAACAAAGACGGAGCAAATCCTCCGTCTTGCTCAAATTAATGTCGAGCTCGAAAAGCTTTCGGCACAAGATAGAGTAAAGTGGGCTTTAGAGAATCTAGAGGGCGAGTTTGCGGTTTCTTCTAGTTTTGGTATTCAAGCCGCGGTTATGCTTCATTTAGTTACTCAAGTCAAAGCGGATATCCCCGTCATTCTAACCGATACAGGATACCTGTTTGCTGAAACCTATCAATTCATTGATGAGCTGACAGATGCTCTCAACCTAAACTTAAAAGTTTATCGAGCGAAAGAAAGTGCGAATTGGCAAGAAGCTCGATATGGAAAATTATGGGAGCAGGGCGTAGAGGGAATTGAAAAATACAACAAGCTCAATAAAGTTGAGCCGATGCGTCGAGCGTTAAAAGAGCTTAATGTTGGAACGTGGTTCTCTGGACTGCGTCGAGAGCAAAGTAAATCTCGTGCAGGTTTACCGATTCTATCAATTCAGAACGGTGTGTTTAAATTTCTACCAGTAATTGATTGGACTAATAAAGACGTTCATTACTACTTAGAACAACACGGCCTTAAATACCACCCATTGTGGGATGAAGGTTACCTTTCAGTTGGTGATACACATACCACTCGTAAATGGGAGCCGGGAATGTCAGAGGAAGAAACTCGATTCTTTGGTTTAAAACGAGAGTGTGGTTTACATGAAGATGATGGTTCAGAACAAGATGGGTCCGGCATATAACCATAATGACCTTTAAATCGAGTTTAGAGTAAATAAAGAAAGCTGCTTTATTGCAGCTTTCTTCATTTACAGCACTTGAAAAACACGCTTTATAGAATAACTCTGTGGATAAGTTGTGCGAGTTCTTGGGGTAAAGTTGAATAAATAAAGCTTTGATCGAAAACTCATCGCTTAACCATTATTTTTTCAATTTTTGAAAAATAACGCTTGCCAATGTGAGCGCGATCTCTATAATGCCTCCTCGTCGACAGGGCAAGGGCTCACAAGGGTTTAAGCGAAGTTGATAAGGCTGAAAAGAAAAACGAAATAATTTGAAGAAAGTGTTTGACACAATAGATTATCTCGCTAGAATGGCCGCCTCTTCCGAAGTGATGTTAATCACAAAGAAGAGTTGCTCTTTAACAATATAGACCTATCAATCTGTGTGGGCACTCGTTGATGATAATCCAATTAGAAGCTTCGGCTTCAGATTAGGTTTCAATGAAACGAAGTGACCATTGAATCGAAAGATTCAGCGCAGTCAATTCAAACATTACTTTATGTAATGTTCAGTATTCATTGAGCCGACAAAATCTTAAATTGAAGAGTTTGATCATGGCTCAGATTGAACGCTGGCGGCAGGCCTAACACATGCAAGTCGAGCGGAAACGAGTTA
>NZ_WXWT01000228.1:0-6769 GCF_009904725.1 Vibrio sp. V43_P6S15P86 | reverse complement strand
GTCTCTTTAACCACTCAGCGCGTTGCTATTAGATTCCTAGTCTCGCTGGAATGACACAAAACATCGTTAAGCTATTGGCATTAAATCACTTGGTCCGTTTTTGCTTATTCTTGAGGGCTTAACTAGGCGTTACTCGAAGTGCTTAAATTGTAACGCCACAAGTCGCTGATACAACTCACAGCTTTGCATTAATGATTGGTGGTTACCAACATCGACTAACTCACCATTGTCCAGCACCGCTATTTTATCCGCATGTTGGATAGTCGAAAGGCGATGAGCAATGATAAGCGTTGTGCGTCCTTTCATTAGTGCTTCAAGTGCTTGCTGAACGTGATGTTCACTTTCACTATCAAGAGCGCTGGTAGCTTCGTCTAGCAGTAAGATTTTTGGATCTTTTAGAATCGCGCGAGCTATCGCAATACGCTGCTTTTGTCCGCCCGACAGCCTAACGCCGCGCTCGCCTAAAAAGCTGTGATAGCCTTCGGGAAGCTTCTCAATAAACTCATGGGCATGGGCTTTTTTCGCGGCTTCGATAACTTGTTCATCCGTTGCTTCAGGATTACCGTAGCGAATATTATGGAAAACATCATGGCTAAACAGCGCTGGCTGTTGTGGTACGAGCGCCATTTGACGTCGAAGCTCGTTTGGATCGAACTGTCGAATATCTTCGCCACCAAACAACACTTGCCCTTGCTGCGGGTCATAAAAGCGTTGCAGCAGCTCGAATAGCGTTGTTTTACCTGCACCAGAAGGGCCGACCAACGCCAATACTTTGCCTTGTTCAGCGGTTAGGTTTAATTCTTTGATAGCTGGTTGATTTGGGCGAGAAGGGTAGTTGAAACTCACCGATTTAAAGTTAACCTCAGCAGGCATGTCGGGACGGACAGGCAAATAGTTGCTTGGCGCTTTAATATCGCTGTCTACTTGAAGAATCTCAATCAGCCGTTCGGTAGCACCTGCGGCCCTTTGCAGTTCACCCATGACTTCGGAAATGGTTGCAGTCGATGAGGCAACCATAATGGCATAAAACACAAATGCGGCTAGGTCACCCGCAGACATTTTTCCGTGAATCACATCGCTGCCGCCAACCCAAAGCATGCCTGCAATCGCGCTGAACACAATCACAATAACGCCTGATATCAGGATCGCGCGCTGTTTTACTCTCTGTCTGCCCACTTCATAAGCTTTTTCCACTTCGACAGCGAAAGCCGCTCGTTCATGCGGCTCTGAGCTAAAACTTTGCACGGTTTTAATATGTTCTATCGCTTCTCCAGCGTAGCTTCCGACATCGGCCATTGAGTCCTGACTTTGGCGAGAGAGAGCACGCACGCGTCGTCCATAAAACAAAATTGGTACCAAAACCAAAGGCACAGAAGCAAGCACAATCAGCGTGAGCTTAACGTTAGTGGCAAACAACATTATGATGGCCCCAAAGCACATCAAAGCGCTACGCATCGCCATCGAGAACGATGAACCAATAATGCTTTGCAGCAACGTGGTATCGGTAGTCAGGCGCGACATAATATCGCCGCTACTGTTGGTCTCAAAATAGCTCGGATGCAGCGTAATCACATGGTTAAACACCGCAAGGCGAATATCCGCACTGACGCGCTCACCTACGGAAGACACAAGGTAGAAGCGAAAGAAGGTCCCAATGGCAATACACAGTGTGACACCAACAATAAACTGAATCGCATTGGTAAGCTCTTGCAATGATTGCTGTGCAAACCCTTGGTCGATAAGAATACGTACTCCATAACCAACGGATAACGTTAAACTTGCTGTTGCGACAAGTGCAACCAAGGCCGCTGCAACCCGCCATTTATAAGGCGCAATAAAGGTGTTGAGTTTAAGAAGAATGCTGAGATTTTTGTTATTTTTTCGGCTCATGAGTGACTCACAAAGCGTTTTAGGTACCTGGCATAGTAAGCCAGTTTGGTTGGTGAGACCAGCGAACTGCCGCATTCAGATTAGGAAGTTCACTGGGATAGCCAATATCGCATCAAAAATCACTTAAACGTCTAAGATACGAGAATCAGCTTTTAGCTAGGAGGGGGTTAAGCACGGCTTTTGGCGAGTAGCAGGTCGACTTTTCCTTTTGCTGTTTTACTAACCGTTTGCATCAACTGAAAACTTGGCTTAACGATACCTGAGTTTTCTATCCCTTCGACCATTAAGAGCCAAAGCTTGGCTGTCATTTGCGCATCGGCTAGTGCACGGTGGAAAACACCGTCGTTGTCGATATTTTTATAGCGAACAAGTTCACCTAGCTTATGTGATGGAGCTTCTTGAATGAGCCGTCTTGCCACCAGTAAGGAGCAAGCAAACTCACCCGAATAACTACAGTTGATTCGTTCAAGCTCTGCATCTAAAAATCGTTTATCGAAGGACGCGTTGTGAGCGATAAGGTTTTCGCCTGCAATGAATTCACTAAATGACGCCATTACCTCTTCGCAGCTTGGTGCCGAACGTAACATATTGTTGGTAATGCCGGTATAGTTCTCAATGAAAGAGCTCACTCTGAAACCGGGATTCATGAGTTGCTGAAAACTATCAACAACCTCACCATCGACTAACTTTACTGCACCAATTTCTATTGCGCGATCACCTAAAGTAGGAGAGAGACCTGTGGTTTCAAAGTCGAGTACGACCACAGAGTTTGCTTGAGGCATAAAATTTTCCAGCTGAGTAATATTGCGCAAGAGTATTATCGAAAGCGACAGAAAAAGAAAGGCGAACCAATTGGTATATCTTTGTCGATGTAGATTCCAAAAAATCGACTCTACGTAATCAATATGAGAGTTTTATAACACGTTATTGGCGATACTTAATGTATTCTTAGCCGAAGCGAAGAAGAGGATTTATCAATGTCAAAAAGCTCCAAGCTTCACAATGAAGACAAATTGGTTAAGAAGGCACTAGAGATTGGTGGGAAGATGGCGAAGCTACAAGGTTTTGACCTTCCTCAGTCACCACAACCTCTGAGAGTAAAAGCTATTTACCTATTCTTGGTCGATGCCAAACAGATCACGCCACTACCGGAAAGCAAGCTAGATGGCGCAAGCATCAAACACCGATTGGCAGTATGGATACACAGTGCGTTGCCAGACAACGACCCTCTAAAGTAGAAAACTCAAAAAGTCGCATAGGTCATTAATTAACATAGGCCATTAGTTCACAAGGCGAGCCAAATGGTTCGCCTTGTTTGATCTTGGCAATTGCACCGAGGTCTTCTAGCGTTTTGGTATCATTGATTTACAAAACAGAATCAAAAGGACTAAAGATAAGTCCCGAGAAGCGCTACAATGCACGCGTTGCGAGAGTGCAACCAAGAATACTCATTTATAGAAGCCTTGAAGTAACCATACATGTCTAAAGATTTCGAATTCACTACAGAATACATACTCGACAAACCTTTCTTTGCTGAGTGTTATGATCAAACTAGCCAGCCAACGAAGTTCCCACAAGCGTATCTAAAAGGGATGCTGTTTCTTGTCTTTGGTGTGGTTTTATTGGAGTTTGAACTGTTACCTAACGGTTATGTCGGTTGGTTTTTTATCGTATTGAGTGTGATTGAAGCGTGCAGTGTTTACTTCAAAAGAACTTGGTGGCTGTGGCGTCAAACCATCAGCTCAAACCGTGGCAGCAAAGTAGTTTTTGATGTGAATGCAGATGGCGTGCGCTACAAAAGCGGTAAAGTTGATCGCAGCCTCGCTTGGAATGAAATCGATCAACTCGAACAAACTGATTTGGGCTTAATCCTTCATCTAGGTAAACAACGCCAATACATCAGCAAATCCTGCTTAAACGAAGAAGTGATCGCGTTTATGGTAGAACAGCACGCGGCATCAAAAGCGAGCTAACAAATTCTTACTTTCAAAAAAGGCGAGCCAGTGAGTTCGCCTTTTTTGCTCTTAGGATTTGGTGTTCAGGGGGAGCACTCTAATTCAAACTCGAAAGCTGAACCACTACACTCGGCGTTACAGATGGGTCATTCCAGCGAGCCTAGGCGAGACTAGGAATCTACCTAAGCGTGCTGTGGGAATCAAACCCGCATCGTCAGCTTGGAAGGAGGCGTAGTACGGGTTTTGTAAGATAAATTGGTCATTAAATCTATTTAATATCAACTATTACGTGTCCTTGTTTAGTAATATTTTTTCAGAAAATCCTTTCAAATCGCACCTACTAATAATTTCAAGATCGAGACCATTCTCAACAAATCTATTTTTAAAAAAGTAATGATATTCGTCCGAATTAATCTCACAACTTAAATCAAGAAGGTTATCTGAAATAAATTCATAGGGTTTCACATCAGAAAATCGAGCTTCTAGTAAGTAGTGTTTTTTGCCATCTATAAAAATGTAAATGCCAATGTAGCTAGAGGACTCATGAAGGGTAGGTTCTTTAAACGTCTGATAGTGGTATGTGGATTCGAAATGAAAATAACCCTTTTCTGACGTCATTGTCTCGATGATATAACGGTTGTTAGAAAAAGCAGTGTGTAGATAAACTACCTCGCTAGTAAACGCTTTCCCGTCTAAGTATAAGCTGCCATTGATCTCTGAGCTAAGTGTGTATTGAAACTTTTTTGATTTGAAGAAATTAAACATATCTGCGTTACAACCTGTTGAGAGCAGTAATATTGTGGCACTCATAAGGAAAACCAGTATTTTGGTCATTTGCTTGCCAATCTCGTACATAGGTCGACTCATCCCCACGCGTGAGAAGATACTATGTTCTAATGATCTCAAGTGCTAGCCTAGGGCTGCCCCAGTTTTCAAATTAAGTCATGCTAAATCGTATATCTAGGCGCACTTTAAAAAATGATGTAAATAATATGTCCATTACTTTCATGGTTGGCTTTGCTGCGTAATTTGTTGTCGAAGCCGAGCAGTCTTATTTAGATTGATAGTAAGCCAACACGGCAAGTTTTAGGCATACCAAGCACATTTTCGCTTTAAAACTCACATCGAAGTCTTTGGCTTGACGGCTGATACAACTGTAGTGTGTGCAGCGAAGTTCGTCTTCAAACTAAAGCCTCGCTTAAAATGAATTTATGGAATGGCACCATTGGATACATGACTTATTGCTGTCTGATGACCACTACATCGATAGCATTGAAGTCTCTTACCTAAGCGAAGGTAAGTATGCTGCTCAATTTGATGTACGTTGGTGTGGTGATTTCAAGGATGGATCGTTTACTGACCTCACCGTAGCGCAACGCTGGGTGATGTACGAACCCGGAACAGTTTGCTTACCCAGTGATTGAGAACTACGTTTCGGTGGTGAAGAGCAATAACCTGACTGGTGATTAGGGGAGGTCGGAACAAGTTTCCCTTGATAGGTGTGGGTTAACACTCTAAAAGTCACAGCCGCAAGTTACTCATCTAACCCAATACTAAAAAGACGAACCACACGGTTCGTCTTTTTCGAGTTTGAAGCTTGGTGGTTAGTGGATTACTCAAATTTAGATGCACAAGCTGAACCACTACACTCGGCGCTTTAGGTGGGTCATTCCAGCGAGCCTAGGCGAGACTAGGAATCTCAGGAAGCACGCTGCGGAGTTAGTGTTTAAACTGAACTGAAAGTGATGAGTAGACTCTGCATTATACTCCTGAAGTAATGAAGCCAGCCTTCTAGCTCATTTTTGCCCAATTGTGAGTTACGCCTCCAAGTTAAACAATGATGATACCTAGTCAACTTTGAGATACCAAAAGTAACGAGAGACAAAAGGCGAGACCTGATCCCATGAGTTTCTATTAGGTAAGCCGTGCGGAAAGTAAGGTTTTTAGGTTCATAATCAACTAGATGCTTTTATGCTTCCTAACTAATTGATATATTGTCACTACTTTGTTTGTCATGTTGTCATTAGGAGTACAAGAGGATGGCTCAAGATTTTGATTTTTACCAGAAAAGAGAAGGGTGTCGCAATCTTGTGTTGTTCGTACACGGGTTTACAGGAGACTCAAAGAAAACTTGGACGAATGCAAATGGTACAGTGTTTCCGGAGCTCTTGTTAGCTGATGAAACGATTTCAGGTAACTTCGATGTTGCTTCATATAATTACTTCACCGAGCTACTAAATCTTTTTGCTGACACTAAAGAAAAAGCAAGACGCATTCGAGATTTGATTAGGAGAAGGACCCACAAAAAGGAAAGAAATCTTGATATAGACGAGCTTTCCAAAAATCTATCTAGCCATTTGAGGTTTTCTCTAGAGCAGTACGATAATATTTATGTGATTGCACATAGTATGGGAGGGTTGATTACTAAAAGCTTGATTAAAAACGATCTCAACCTCAACAGTCACACCAAGGTAAAACTCTTCGTTTCATTGGCTGTTCCGCATCAAGGTGCTTCGAGCGCAGTTTTGGGAAGTATTATTAGTAGCAACTTACAAATTTCAAACCTAAACCCTGTGGAACAGTTTATTACCGAGCTCAATCAAAGTTGGGTATATCTAGATTCCAAGCCAACAACAAAGTACTTTTACGGAGGCTACGATAAAATCGTTACTAAGTATAGTGCAGTTGCTATCGACAAAATTGAAAAAGATATTGTTTCAGTTGCTGAAGATCACACTACAATTTGTAAACCTGAAAATAACCAGGCTATTGTATATCTCAGTGTTCTTCAATTTATCAAAGAGCAATTTAAGAACGAAGAGTTGAGTGACATAGGATTTCAAAAGTTAAATGATTCAGATGGCTCTGATTTGGATAACGAGCTCTTTGTCTTAAAGTTAATTGTTGCTAATATAGAAGAAGAT
>NZ_WXWT01000306.1:0-6784 GCF_009904725.1 Vibrio sp. V43_P6S15P86 | reverse complement strand
AACATCACACGTATCCAGTGATGCACCACCCACATCACCATCGCGGTGAGCAGAACCGCAACGAAAATCGAGCTGAAACGGTACAAGATCGAAAAGAATGCGTCTTTTTGTTCTGGCACCAACGAGGTCGTCAGCGGAACCGATAGGGCAGACATGGCAGAAAACGCGATAGCTGCTTTAATTTGCCCCTTGGTGAGCCACAAGCAGAATGGCCCCATCGCAATGGTAAAGGCGAGCCAAAAGAGTAGCCCATGCCCATACCAACTGCCCAATATGAGCTGAACAGCCATCCCTGCGATGCAGCCTAGTGCGGTGCCGATGATGCGAATTTTTGCCATGGCGAGCGAGCCCGCTAAAGTCATTGGGGTTAGGATGATCAAAATGGAAGCTTGTGCGGACAGCGAGTCATATAAGTCCGCTACTTGGAATACAATAAACGCCGCCATCGCCACTACCCAACCCATGGCAACTTGGCTGATGTAGTCAATATCGCTTTTTACTGGGGTCGACATCTCAATGTGCTCGGCGGGGGATTTTGGCTCCGGGAACAACCAATACGCGAATGCGCAAACAAAAATATTGCTGAACGCCATCACCCACATGTTGACGTTGAACTCTTCAATATCCATGAAGTTATAGCTGGCAAAATTCAACACAATTGAACCCACCAACAGCCCCATGTAACCAAACAAATAGGTTTTCTGGTTCATCATTGCAATGCACTTGAACAGCATCATGATTCCGACGGCAACGGTCATTAATGTTGGATGAAACTGCAAGTATTCCAGCAAAAATGTGGCTTGTATGGTTGTCCACACCGCAGAGAAAAACACGATCAATAAAGCCGAAATATTAAAGTTGTCCATTCTGCCTAATATAAACAGCGGCATCATGATGGCAAAAAATCCGTAAGACCAACCGAAGATCATGCTTAGCGCGAGCCCTAAAGAGCAGCCGAACCAAATTCGTAAGGTTTTCATTGTCGCCGCCTAGTAAATGAAGTGGAACCAGCTTGCGAGGTGAATCTGTGCTTGCGCCATCAACTGCCAGAAAATGCTGTTGTCTGGGTACAAAACAATGGTAGCGCGAGAGCCGACAAACAGGGCTGGTGGTAACTCTTCGCTGCTGGTTAGGTTCACTCGTGTACGCTGCGCATCACGTACCCAGCGGTTGTTCACTTCCACTTTGGTTAGTGCGCCATTAGGCGTTTGTTGTGCGGCTGCTACACCGTAATCGCGGCTAGCTAAATCAAAGTCGTACACCGAACCTGGGTTGGCATCAAATGTGACCAAGGCGTGGAAAGTCTTGTCTACGTTCGCGACGGATTTTTCACGAAAATCAGCGGCTACCCAGAGTGATCCAGTTGGTACAAACGTCAGCAATGGCATGTTGGTGTTTGCCATCGTGCCAACTTCTAGTTGCAGGTTGGTCACGACACCATCACTGGGAGCGAGTACCGCGGTATTTGCTAAATCAAGTTGCGCCTTTTCGATGCCGTTTTTGGCAATTCGAACGGCGGTGCTTTGACCTTTTTGATCGCCTAATTGCGCTTCAATGACTTTTAAGTTTTGTCTTTCCGTTTTAAGCGCTGCACGTGATACCTGATTTTGGGCAAAGGCATTATCGAGTGTCGATTGAGAGATGACTTTCTGCTTCGATAGTGTCAGTAAGCGGGTGTACTCGCGGTGCGCATTATCAAATGTCGCTTGGGCGCGGGCAATATTGGCAAGAGCGGCTTCGCGTTGAGAATACAGCGTTGCTTCTTTTTCATAAGCGGATTGCAGAGACAGCTCCGCCTGTTCAAGCGCTATCTTGTATTTACGATCATCAATCGTAAACAACACATCGCCTTTTTGAACGGACTGGTTATTCTCGATGAGAACGTCGGTCACTTTACCAGATACCTCGGGCGCGACTTGGACAACGTATCCTTGCACTCGTCCTTCGGTCGTTAAGGGGGCGTGGCGGTCAGCAATGATAATGTACAAAAATAGTACGATGAACAGGACAATCAAAGTTCGCATCCAGTGTTTGAATTTTTGGTCAGCCGTCATTACAAGTTCCGTTAAACATATTGGATAGCGGATTATAGAGAAGTCACTCACAATTCAGTAGAATGATAATACGAACATAAATGACCTAAAAATAGGACAATGAACGTTAGTTTTGATGATATTTACCTATTCACTCAGACGGTGGTTCACGGCGGTATAAGTGCAGCGGCAGAGGCGAATCAACTACAACGCTCAAAAGTGAGTCGTCGCCTGCAAGAATTAGAGAAATCGCTCGGGGTACAGCTTTTGATCCGCACAACACGCAGCATTGAGTTGACGGAGCACGGGAAACGCTTGTTTGAGTTAGTGGGGCAGCCTATTGACCATATTCAGCAAGGTTTAAATGCCATGCACGAATATCAACAAGAGCTGACGGGCAAGGTGCGTTTAGCCATTCCTTCCGCATTGATGAGCTCTGCCGCGTTTAACGCGATCATCACCGAGTACACAACGCGGTATCCGGATATTTCGGTCGAGATTGAAAACCATCAAGAGAGTGTCGATCTCAAGCGTCAATCGTTTGATTTACAGCTTCTTCCGAGCGTGGTCAAAGTCACCGATGACAGCTATGTGCAGTTCAGTCTTTTGCCTTATCGTAGTCACTTTGTTGCGTCAAAAGCCTATCTAGAATCGCATCCGCCAGTAAAAACGGTGGAAGATCTTAAGCAGCATCGCCTTTTAACTAATCGTTACAATGCCGATTTGCTCGATTCAGATCTGCATGTGGCGTTGCGCTCGGACGACCTCAACTTGCTGCGCTCGATGGCGATAGCAGGAAACGGCATCGCGTTTATTCCACAAATTCATTCTAAGCCTGCATTGCGAGATGGTTTGTTGGTCGAGGTGCTGCCTCAATTTGCGCATCCGAAGCAGCATCTTACTCTGATTTATCCCTCTGCCTTATTTCTGCCTAATAAAGTCAAAGCCTTGATTGAACTAATTCGAGAGAAATTTAAATAGTCAGTTCAAACCACACTTAACTAAGGGCAAATGTGTGAGCGAAGGTCATCTTTCTAGGTTTTATTGCTCTAACATGAAAGGGTTCTGATACATTAACTATTGCTCAACTTGTTGAGTATGGTTTGTGGTCACACAAGATAGGAGATGGAAATGTTATCGAAAGGAAACACGGGCCTGATTGTGGTGGATGTTCAGGGGAAACTCGCTACATTAATGCATGAAAGCGACGCACTGATTGAAAATATCACGAAACTGGTAAAGGGTGCCAAAGCACTAGATTTGCCTATTCTGTGGCTAGAACAGAATCCAGAAAGGTTGGGCCCAACCGCGGAGCCGATTCGTGAAGTGCTTGAAAGCACGCATTTACCTATTACCAAGTACACGTTTGATGGCTGTAAAGAGGCGACGTTTAAGGTCGCGGTGGAGAACGCAAAAGTGGATATCTGGTTGGTTTGCGGTATTGAATCTCACATTTGCGTCTATCAAACCGCGGTTTCTCTGCGCCAGTCCGGTTATCGCGTTGAATTAGTCACGGATTGTGTATCTTCCCGAACCGCTGCCAATAAAGCGCTCGCTCTTGCGAAGCTAACCGCTAACGGTGTGGTGCTTACTGGGCTAGAAATGTGCTTGTATGAAATGGTCGAAGATTGCCGAGCACCTGAATTCAAAAAAATTCTGGCGCTCATCAAATAGTGGAATCACTGTAATCAGCAACAACTTTATTTGAACACGCTATTCAAATTCTCGTTGATATCTTGGCAACATCGATTCGTTGCCAAGTAACCCGCTTTGGTGAATATAAATCACCGTTTTATCTGTGTTCTCTTCCAACCAAGGGGTGAGGCATTGCCACATATACGGGTCGTATAACAGGTCAAATTCGAGGTCGGTTTGCTCAAAGAGCGCTTTCCATGTAATGTAATCTTCTTCGTACAAGCGACCAAAATGGTGTTTGTTGCGCACGGTTAAAATGGTTGGGTGGCTGTTTTCACCGAGCTGGTTGAACTGCTCAGTTAAGTAATCTGCATTGCCTACGCAAGGGCAAGTTAGCACTTCTATGCCGTGTGGGCTTAAATGTTTATGAAGATATAAAGCGGTCGTGCCAGTGCCTGATGGCAGGGCGACGGTAAACTGTTCTTTACCTCTCAATCGCGTCCAATCAAGAATTTCTCGTGCTAACTGTTTGATGCCAGCTTCAGCGAGGTGGGAACGTCCACCCTCTGGAATCAGCAATGTCGACTCATCTAATCTTCGTACCTGGTGGATGTATTCACTAGGGTGGAGCTCGCTACCGATGTCTTGCATGGCGGTGATTTTCATACCCAAATCGAGAGCGCCGCGATAGTTTCCGATGGGGGAGCTTTTTAGCCAAGATGGAATGTGATGAACATAAAACTCAAATGCCCAACCTTTAATCTGGGCGAGAGCCGCTAGCGAGTACATGGCATTAGATTGAGCGGAGCCAAAGCTTATTAACGTGGTGATGTCGGGATTTTGCTCTTCCATTAACGTCATAAACTTACGTGCTTTGTTCCCAGAAAAGTGGGAGTGGAGCATGTCGTCACGTTTAAGGAAAAATTTGCGCCCATTAAAGCTATGTTGGGTGATAGGACTTTCTGAGAGTTTCATGTCGATGCTGACGGAATAAACCGTGTCACCTTTGCCATTTAAAAAGGTGGCACAGTGTACCCGTTATTGAATGAAGATCAAAAGTATCGAGATCTTGTGTTCTACATTTCTTCGTCTTGCGACTCGCCATCAGTTACCTCGGTTGAAAGATCGATAGTAGCCACGCAGCCGTCATTTGGATGTGTATCAATAGTGAATTGCCAGCCATAGCGTCGGCATAAGTCGTCCACAATCATGAGTCCCAAACCATGGCCTTCGGCATCTGGCACGGAAGAGAAGCCTTCGCCTTCATCTCTCACCGACAGTGTGGTATCGGTCATGGTGATATGAATCGTTCCCGCTGACGTGGCGGCAATGCCGTTGCGAATTAAGTTACTCAACGTAATGTTAAGAACTGCAGTGGTCGCTTTGGTTTGCGGATGCCCCAATATTTGTACATTAAATTCCAGCGATTTTTCATCGGCTTGCGCTTGGCTAAGAGCAACGATGTTGTGAAGCTCTTGCTCTGATATGGTTCGAACGGGGCTGTCGTCGGTGTTGCGTTCATATCGCACCAAACCCAACAAAGCATCAACCATGGTCGACATCTGCAAAGTGGCATCTTGAATACGGCCAATCTGACGCTCTTGAAACGGCGTGCTTGGGCTTCTGGCTAGCAGGCTGCTCGAGCCTTTCATTACCGTTAGTGGCGTTCTCAGCTCATGACTGGCATATCGTGCAAAAGCTTGTTCACGTTTAATCACTTGATTGATTTGATGTCGATATTCATTAAGCTGATTTGCGAGCGTTTGGAATTCATTTGCAGAGCCTTCAGGGACAACAAATTTTTGTGTGGTGTCACCTTGATGGCGGTCCAGTTGCGTTTTAAGGGCACTGACAGGTTCAATGAGACGCAGAGAAAGTCTCGATAATAGGCTGCCAAAAATCAAAAGTAACCCGATTACAACCGCAAGCACCATAACGAGAACAAACATGAACTCGTTAGATGTAATTTCTATCTCATCAATCAGAGAGATCAGAATAATAGGGTGTTCCTCTCCACCTTGCGTGTAGGTGCTCATGTAAATCATGCGAGTGTCTGGTTCGTCAGCAACTTCAGCGAGAAAGTATTTTTTATCTTGAATGAAGGGTTGATAGAGCCCAGGAACGAGATTGATGTCGTTGTATGCCATTGTCAGTAAATCAAGCTTGATCATTCCGTCGCCAGGATGACGCCTAAAATGCTCAATCGCTTCTTTCTTGTCGATTATAATTCGTCGTTCACCGACGCGATCTTCCGACCACAACAACGCGCCACTAACAAGTGCGAAGCACAGCAGACCAATCACAATCGACACCAACAGGAAGAAGAGTTCGAGGCGTCCAGTTAAGCTTTGTGTGTTGTTAAATAAGCGGCGAATCATGCCCTCGGCTCCAAGCGGAAGCCGACTTTAGGGATGGTTTTCAATAAATGTTCTTCAAAGGGTTTATCGAGTTGACCGCGCAGTTGATAAATGTGGCTGCGCAAAACGTCATTGTTTGGCTCATCTTCTTGCCACAATCGGAAAGCAATCTCCTCACGTGTGACCACTTCTGGCGCGTTTTTCACCAGCATTTCTAGAATCGTGTACGTGGTTGGATTCAACGCCAACAGCTTATCTTGACGGTAGGCTTGATGCGTTTTTTGATCGATAGACACTTCGCCATACTGAATTTTTGTAGAGGCAACCGTACCGCGGTAGCGTTTAATCAATGCAGTCATGCGTGCTTCAAGAATATCGAGATCAAACGGTTTGGTGAGGTAGTCGTCGGCGCCGTGTTGGAAGCCTTTGAGCATGTCGTCTCGGCTATCAAGTGCAGTCAACATCAACACCGGAGTGTTATTACCCGCATCGCGCAGCTTGTTGCACAGTGTTAGGCCATCCATGCGCGGCAGCATGAGGTCGAGCAAAATGATGTCAAACGCATTATCCATCGCCAGTTTTAAGCCTAGCTCACCGTTGTCGGCGTAATCCAGCTGCATGCCAGCACACTCAAAATAATCGAACAACATTCCCGCTATTTCACGATTATCTTCTACCAAAAGTACACGTTTCATTTATTCTTATCCAATCTCGATAAATTCGAATGTTGATCTTAACGAACATTATTCACTATAGGTG
>NZ_WXWT01000039.1:0-6813 GCF_009904725.1 Vibrio sp. V43_P6S15P86 | reverse complement strand
AGATATTAGTGAATAATGCCTTGATTTGTTTAAGTCGTTGTTTTTGTTGTGTTTTTAAAGTTGGCACGGACTTTGATTATACCAAGTAGTCGCGGTGATAAGCGATTTGGTGATTTAAACAAAACAGATTTTAGAAAAGGAAATAGCGATGCCAACTCCAGCATATATGTCTATCCAAGGTGAGACTCAAGGCCATATTACTAAAGATACTTACTCTGCAGATTCAGTAGGTAACACATGGCAAGAAGCTCACGTTGATGAGTTCCTAGTACAAGAACTTGATCACGTGCTAACAGTTCCACGTGATCCACAAAGTGGTCAGCCAACTGGTCAACGTGTACACCGTCCACTTGTTGTAACTAAAGTTCAAGATCGCTCATCTCCACTACTATTCAACGCACTAGTATCTGGCGAAAAACTTCCTGAGTGTGTGATCCGCTTCTACCGTACTTCAGTTCAAGGTAAACAAGAGCACTACTACTCAATCAAATTGATTGATGCGCTACTTGTCGATATCCAAACTCGTATGAACCACTGTCAAGACGCAGCAACAGCTGACCGCGTGACAGAAGAAGTGCTTAAGTTCACTTACCGTGCGATCGAAGTAACTCACGAAAACTGTGGTACTGCGGGTAACGACGACTGGCGTGCTCCACGCGAAGCTTAATTGCTCGTCGCGTAAAGATTCAGGGCCAACGATTGTTGGCCCTAATTCGATTATTTGTATCAGGTAAAAGATATGGTGAATGACGTAGAATTTAAATTTGAAGTGCCTGGATGTGGGCATGAATTTCGGGTTGAGAGCTTTCATGTTCATGAAGAGTTATCTAAGCCTTTCCACATCAATCTCTCATTACTTTCACTTGATCCAGATATCTCGTTCGATGAGTTAATACGTAAAGCTGGAACATTGACACTTTACGGACAAGGTGTTGGGGCTGCGCGTGTGTTCAACGGCGTGGTGAATGAAGTTCGTTACTTAGGGACTGGACGTCGTTTTTCGCGTTATCAATTAGTTTTAGTTCCTCAAGCTTGGTTCTTATCTCAGCGCCAAGATTGTCGTATTTTCCAGCAAAAGTCAGCGCAAGACATCATCACAGAAGTACTCGATGATGGGGCAGTCACCGATTACCGATTTGAAGTGTCGGGTACTTATCCTCCAAAAGAATACGTTCTGCAATATCGTGAGTCTGACTTGCACTTCGTGCAGCGTATGATGGCTGAACACGGTATGTGGTATTACTTTGACCATAGCGATTCAAATCATACGATGGTCATTGTTGACAGTAATGACGCGATTGCACCTTTGATAAGCTCGCCACTAAATGCTTCTTATATTGGGCCGATTGTTTATCATGCCGATGGTGGCGGTGTTGCCGATCGCGAACATATCTCTGATCTCGAGGTAGTTAACCGCGTTAGAACGGGACAGGTTACGTACACAGATTACAACTACGAACACCCTAAAATTCCACAAGAGATGACACAGGCTGGCGAGCTCGACCAAGATCTCAAGCAGTTTGATTATCCTGGACGATACGTTGACCCGCTGATGGGCCAAGTGAGAACCACGGAGTGGATGTCGGAACACATAGTCGATAATCAACAAGTGGAAGCAACGAGTGACGTAATGCGCTTAGCATCTGGTTACAGCTTTAACGTCAGTGACCACCCACGTTCTGAGATTAACCGCGATTACCTCATGTTGTCTGTAATGCACACAGGGCAAGATCCGCAAGTGCATGAAGATGAAGCGAGTGGTATGCCAACCACTTACTACAACCAGTTCTCATGTATTCCACGTGATGTGGTTTTTAAAGCGCCTAAACTAGCAGCACCAGTGGTTGATGGCCCTCAAACGGCGGTCGTTGTAGGACCAGAAGGTGAAGAGATTTACACCGACAAACTTGGTCGAGTGAAAGTACAGTTCCATTGGGATCGCTATGGCGATAACGATGAACATTCAAGTTGCTGGATCCGCGTAAGCCAATCCATGGCGGCGCCAACTTGGGGCGCAGTGTACTTGCCGCGTATTGGCCATGAAGTCGTAGTGACTTTCCTTGAGGGGGATCCAGATCGTCCGTTAGTTACGGGCGCAGTTTACAACGGTTTGCATTTCCCACCTTACTCTTTGCCAGAAAACAAAACTCGTACCACGTTCCGCACGCAAACGCACAAAGGAACAGGTTACAACGAGTTGAGTTTTGAAGACGAAGCGAACCAAGAAGAAGTCTATATTCACGCTCAAAAAGACATGTCGACCAAGGTGCTCAACAACCGTTACCGTGATATCGGTCAAGATGAGTTCTTAAAGGTTGCACGTCACCAAACGAATGAAGTTCACGGTGACCATAAAGAAACCATTCATGGGCATAAAACGACACAAGTAAACAGTACGTTTACCGAGACAGTCGAGCAAGACGTTACCGTCACATACAACGCGAATGAAGCTCAGTATGTGAAAAACAATTCTGACTTAGAAATTGGTGATAACCGTACGACTAAGATCGGTAAAAATGATGATTTAGATATTGGTGAAAACAGTAACCTTACTATCGGTGCATCTAAGAGTTCAGACATTGGTGCGGATGATAACCAGACGGTTGGTGGCAACTTAACGGTATCAGTGAAAGGTAACACCGCTTACAAAGCCGATGGTGCGACGCAAATTATCAGTGGCGACAAGATTGTATTAAAAACGGGTGGTTCCTCTTTAGTGATGAACAGTGATGGTTCAATAAAGTTATCAGGCTCGGCTATTACGATTGAAGGCAGTGACAAAGTCGTCGTGAAAGGTGGCAACGTAGTGGTTAACTAACAATGGAAAAACAACCTCTTACAACAGAAGTAATATCAGAGCAGCAAGCCGAATCAACGGCTTGCTTTTCGCGTTTTGGAATAATAGTGGATATCAATGAGTCTACGGGCAGTGTGCGAGTTGATTTTGATGGTAACCCATTTAATCAGCCACTCACTGCGAGACTAGGACGTGGCTTTCGTCGTTCTGAACTGCAAATGGCTATCGACAATCAATTAAGTTGTCGAATTGAGTTCATGAACGACGACTTAAGCTTGCCTCTTGTGACGGACATTTTCTTCTCCATTCTGGATGACTCTGATGAGTTTGTATTGCGAGCTAAGAAGATGGTGATCGAGACAGAACAAGAGTTGATAGTCAAAAGTGGTGAGACAGAAACTCGCTATAGCGGGCGCGATGGACGAATTACCACTAAAGCGAAGTACGTCACTTCTCAAGCAGAAAAAGCACAAAAAATTCAAGGCGGAACGATCGCAATTAACTAGTTACATCGCGTTAGCTAATTTACTTCGAGTTAGCTAATTACTTTGTATTAACTAATTGCAATCGCGTTATGGCACGCTAATAACGGATAACTAGATGCGACAAAGAATCGGTGTCGAGCACCTAAAGGCACCCATAACCAATCAAGAAGTCGAAGGCGCGTTAGCAAAAGCTGAGCGCGCTGTTAACGACCTTTCCCAATTGCCAGTAAAATGGCTGGATTTCTGTAATGAAAAGCTGTCCATTGCTTCTGAAAGTATCGGGTTTTTAATCAGGCAGCGAGTTCAAATTCACAAAAGGGGTTATCCAAGTCGTGAGTTGGAGTATCTCAAACTGATCGAACGCCAAATTGAAGAACTGAAGCAGGTGTACTTGTCGTTTTATCGATTAGCGCCGGGCTTACTCCATCAATTAAGAAGCAAAGAGCCAGAAATCTATATCTGGCTCATGTTACAAGGAGAGCTAGGTTCAGATATTGATAACCTTTTGTGTGGACTGAGTTTGCTAGAAGATATTGACGCTAAAACTGCAATGGTCGTTGCTGTACAATCTCCGGTTGAATCTATGGATAGCACGCTTTCGGAGCTTATTGAGGGTAATGCGACATCCAGTGCGTTTTACTTTGAATGCTTACGTGTACGTCAAACATTAAGTGTTTCTCTCATCAAGCGCTGGCACAAAGCCAGCATCATTAGCTCTCATGTTGCTTTGCCACTACTCGCTTTACAAGACGTGAAAGAGGGGATTGATTGGCTTAATGACAATGAATGCAGCGAACAATATCTATTTGAACGCTTGATTACCAAACGTGACAGAGGCACTTGGTTCCGTCAGAGCTTTGGCATCGAACCAAGTGGATTACCATCAGCGCAAGTGCTCACTTATGCCAAGTTGCTTGAGTTAAAAGAGTTTGAGGCGTTTGATATCTCTTCTCCATTAGCACCTGTTGATTTTGCGCTGAGTGGTGATTGGAAGTTGATGCCCCCAATCATCGAGCACTTGGAAAGTCTGGAGGAAGCGGAGGGTGAAATTTGGCTTCAAGCCTTGTATGTCGTCTACGGAAAACTTCTTCCTCTGACTCCGCAAGATGTTGGTGTCGAGTATGAATGGGAAGATATCGTCGATCTTCTCAATGAGTGGGTGGAAGATGAAAAATATATCCAAAATCTACCAAGCCGCTTGGGTTACGCATTGAGCTTCGAGTCTACGTTAGCTGCGATGCAAGATGCTAACGTTGATGTGCTGTTCCGCGATTGGCTATGGCGTCAACTCTGTATTCAATCCAGAGCCTACGTGCCTTGGGATATGGCAATGCCGATTCATCAACAAGACTGGAACTTTAACAATTTAAAGGCCGCACCTTCTGCGAGCGAACGATTCAACTTAAGGAATAGCAATGCAGTTATGGGATATTGAGGCGCACCCTGAGCTGTCACTTAAAGGTCGTTTTCAACGTGACGAAAACGGCGATGAAGTCTGGGTTGTGGTCGCCAAACGCACATGGCAATTCGATGGTGTTGTTTGGCACGAATTAGGTGAAAGTGAAATCTTCGATGATCCCCAATATTTGGGCGAAGAAGGCTTCTCTGCGATGAAAGTTGACCACGAGTTCGCGTATACCAAAGACAACACAGATGTACTTGTTTACGGCAAAGCGCGCAGCTACGCGAAAAAGCCAGTGACATACCAAGAGTGTCGTGTGCTGATTGATGGTCATATCGATAAGACTCTCGCTATTCACGGGGAACGCGTATGGGTTGAGCATGCTGGCAGTATCACGCTGAGCAATCCAGTCCCATTTATTGAAAAAGACATTGATTACACTTGCGCGGTAGGCGGTGATTTACGTAACCGAATAGGTGGTGGGGTTGCCGACTCCAACAAAGAATTGCTTGAACAGAAAGTACCCTCGATTTTTTATCCCCGAGAGGACTGGAGTGCCGCCGCGAAAAAACTACGCGTTGCGGGGTTCGGGCCAGTGCCTCCGTTCTTTGAGTCGCGCCAGAAGCTGGCCGGCACGTTCGATGACGATTGGATTGAGAATCGCAAGCCAATGTTGCCACTCGATTTTGATAAGCGGTTCTTCCAAAGCGCGCCTATTGATCAACAGTGCAAAGGCTTTCTTCGTGGGGGGGAGCGTTTGATGATGAGTGGTTTTTGTCATGATGACACGCTTTCATTTCGAATTCCTAAAGAAAAATACCGTGCGATCGCGACGTTCAAAGATCAAAGCTATCAAGCTGATATGGCGATGTACACCTTATTCGTTGATGCGGAAAAGAAGACTATATCAATCAGTTACACCGCTGCGTTTCCTTGTCAGGGCAAGGAGCATTTGTTGGTGTCGACATCGATCACTAAGTTGGAAGAGGTAAGCGAGCATGCATAATTCAACAGGCCGTTACGTGCTAGGGATGGAAGTGATGACGCCAACCGGTATGAATTTAGATATTGCTAGTGCAGTTTCGTATGCTGATTTAGGAAGATTCGACCAATGTGTAGGGGATGATGGTATTGAGCGTTTTACTTACGCCAAAATCGAATACACAAAAGAAATTGAGCAGTTTGAGAAAACGTGCGAGTTAATCACCCACTTGCTTGATTCATTGCTAGCGCAGTTACCACGTTCATTGAGACCAATACCTTTGCTTATAGCGGTGCCTGCGTCTGTTTCACTAGTAAAGGTGCAAGAATGGCTTGGTGAAAGTCACTACGCTGAATTTGTCTCTGTGGTGAATGCCGTTCATGCCAGTGGGCCTAGTTTCGTTCTCCAGGCCATGAAATCATTGGATAAATACGATGCCATGATGTGTATCAGTGTCGATTCCTTGGTGAATTCGATGCAAACACTCATCGACGATGCGATGGTAATGAGTACGAATAATCCATGGGGCGTTATTCCGAGCGAGGGTGGGGCGGGTTTAATTCTTTGTCGAAGGAATACCGTAGAAACATTGAAACTTAAGCCTCAAGCGCAGCTTGGCTACATTGATACGGAATTAAACACTTCAGATCGAAGAGGCATGTTTCGACTTGTTCAACGTGCGAGTAAAAAGCTCGATTCATTTGGTGAAGTGTATTCCGATATGACGAACCTTCGCATGCACTCGGAAGATTACGGCTTTGCTCTGGGGGCTAAAGCAGAACGATTCACGAACCCAGAACAACCGCAGCTTATCAATGAGTTGTGGGGCACGATGGGCAGTTGCTCTTCTCTAGCCTTAATCGCCTTTGCGGTCAGAGATCACCATTTTAGGCAACCAACCACGTTGTTAATGTTTGACTTTCATGGTGACAAGGGGATTCTCCAGTTGCTGCAATGTTAGTAGGCACTCATCGATCAAATGGCAATGAAAATACACTCATATTATTAGGTTGAAGTTTGTAACACGAAAAAGCGTATAACTGATGCAGTGAAAGCGTAAGTAAAAAACTCTAATAAGTTAGTAATAATAACTAAAATAATAGGCTTACTGTTTGTTTTAAATACCAACCTTGATACAAGTACGTTC
>NZ_WXWT01000276.1:0-6879 GCF_009904725.1 Vibrio sp. V43_P6S15P86 | reverse complement strand
GTATAGGGAGTTGAGAAATTAGTACAAGCGTTTTTTGCAAAAAAACTTTCAACCGAACAAATAGCAATCACTTTGTGTGTATACCAAGCGATCTTGGCTATTTTCTCTCATTTAAAAGGATCTTTCCTCAAGAAAAAGGGCGTTTCTACCTGAATTACGATCTTCAAATTTGATGTAATTGAAGCAAATGATATTCGCTCAACGCGCTTTTTCTTTTCTGCCTGCTGTATAAAAGATAAAAAAAGAGCAGAACGATAACGAACTGCTCTTTGGTCTTTGCTTTTTACTTGGGGTACTTCAGGTGAAGTCTTGGAAATTGCTTCTTCTATATAGAAGAAAAGATCAGAGCATCCTTGCCCTTCTCTTTTACGACAGATTAGCTAGGGGTATATCTAAATGTCGTGGTTGTTCGATGACACATTGAGCTCGTAAGAGTGGAGCATGCTTGCATTCCCAATGGCGTCATCTTCGAGAGGAACTTAGTTCTTCAATACTTTTACGGTGTAGCTACCATCTTTTTGTTGGTACAGACCGTGGATGTCGGTTTCGAAACCAGGGTAATGCGCACCGATCTCACAAAGCATCTCGAGGAAGTCCAGCACAGGGCGAGACTCTTGAGTCACCATTTCACCAGGAAGTACTAGTGGCACGCCTGGAGGGTAAGGAAGGATCATGTTCGCACTTACGCGACCAACCATTTCTTCCAGTTTGATTTCTTCTACGTTACCGCGAAGCTCTTCTTGCCATGCTGCGTGTGGTGTTACTTTCATTTCTGGAAGAACATCGAACGCTTTGTACATTAGCTCTGGTAGATTGTATTTCTTAGTTAGGTCGTGAATTGCTTGTGCTAATTCTTGAACGCGCATGCCTTCATAGAAGCTTGGGTCTTCATTATATAGCGAAGGTAGGAAGCTCTTGATGGTTAGGTTCAAGTCGTACCCACGTTTAAATTCAGTCAGACCGCGTAGCAATTGCATTGCTTTTGATTTGTCGATACCGATTGAGAATAGGAACAACAAGTTGTATGGACCTGTTTTCTCTACCACGATGCCGCGCTCGTCTAGGAATTTAGCCACCAGCGAAGCAGGAATACCTGATTCTTCTAGTTCGCCTTCTTTATTCATCCCCGGAGTCAGTAGCGTTACTTTGATTGGGTCAAGATACATGTGGTTGTCATCCATGTTCTTGAAGCCGTGCCATGTATCGCTAGGGTCTAGTTTCCAACATTCTGTGGTATCGATGTTTTCTGGTTGCCATACATCGAAGAACCAGCTGTCGCTTTCTGCTTCTAGACGTTTGATCTCTTTACGGAAGCGGATTGCGCGATCGATAGAGTCTTGCATCAACTTCTTACCAGTGTTGCCGCGCATCATTGCCGCTGCAGTTTCAGTAGAAGCAACAATGCCGTACTGAGGTGAAGTTGAAGTGTGCATCATGAATGCTTCGTTGAAAGATTCTTTATCAAAGTCGCCTTTCACGTGAATCATTGAAGCTTGTGAGAACGCTGCCAACAGTTTGTGTGTTGATTGTGTTTCGTAGAACACTTTGCCTGGCATCGCTTCACCACTCATACCACATTTACCTTCGTAAATTGGGTTGAAGTTAGTGTAAGGCACCCAAGCACTGTCGAAGTGGATGTGTTTACAATCTAACGACTCTTTGATGAATTGCGTGTTGTACAACAGACCATCGTAAGTTGAGTTAGTCACTACTGCGTAAGTTGGTGCTGTTGCACCTGGTGTTTTCGCCACTTTCTCTGCGATGACATCACGACTGAATTCACTTTGTGGAATACCACCAAGAATGCCGTATGCGTTACGAGTTGGGCGGAAGTAGATTGGAGTAACGTCGCTCATCATCATTAGGTGAGTCAGAGATTTGTGACAGTTACGGTCAATCAGTACTGTGCTGCCCGCAGGCGCTGAGTACATACCAACGATTTTATTCGATGTAGACGTACCGTTAGTTACGATGTAAGAGCTGTCTGCATTGAATGTGCGTGCGATGTATTCTTCTGCATCTTTATGTGGACCTGAGTGGTCTAGTAGAGAACCTAGCTCAGGCATTGAGATTGATACGTCCGCTTTGAATGTGTTTGGACCGTAAAAATCATAGAAGATGCTACCAGCAGGGCTTTTCTGGAATGCAGTACCGCCCATGTGACCTGGAGTACAGAAGGTGTATTTACCCTCTTCTACGTATTTGAATAGCGCTTTAGTGAATGGAGGCATGATGGCATCTTTGTATGCCTCGGTCGCTTGGTTGATTTTGATAGCGATGTCGTCAGCCATACCTAAAGCGTACTCGAAGAAGCTCACGTTTAGACGTAGGTCTGTTAGTGAAATGTCTAGAGTAGACTGTTCGTTAGCAAATGCGTGAACAGGCAGTTTTTCGTTGATTTGGCTGATACGTTCACATAGCTCAAGTGAGTATTTATCCCAGTCGAACAGCACACCGCAAATGCGTGGGTTCATCTCAATCATTTTGATCAAGTCTTTATCATCTACTGGGTAAACCACTTCGTAGCCCGCTTTCTCAAGAGCAGCGTGAAGTTGACGAACTGGCTCTTCTTTAAAGAACACACCCATGTGGTTCAAGATAGCGAATATATTCATTTGGACATCTCCAAGGCGAATGAGGGCGCTCTTTGCCATTTACAGGCAATGAGTAAGGTGAGCGCCGCGTGAATTTGGGTTTTATGGGCTGGCACCGTAGTGCCAGCGTTTTGGGGATTAGTTGCTTGCTTGGGCAGGCATGTCGTCAGCGTGCATTTTCACGTACTGAGCAAGACCTGCTTTTTTGCTGTAGAACATCAAGATAACTAGAGACACGATGAAGGTTGCTGTTAGCGTACCGCCCTCTGCACCCGCTAGTGCGATGAAGCAGAACAGACAAGCCACACCAGAGAACAGCATTACGAAGCCGTTGCGTGTTGTCATACCTTCGAAGCGAATCAAGTTAATGCTTGAGTAGAAGTAAGGCAGCATAGTTAGTAGAACTGCGTCAGTTGTTAGCTGGTTGAACAGGTCTGATGCGTGTGCTGTTTTAGAGCTGAAGAACATCAGTACAACCATCAGTGCAGTCATCTTGATTGACGCAAGGATTAGACCTTTCTTAGGCACACCGTTTTTGTCAGTTTCACCGTAGATTTTAGGGAAGTTACCATCGCTTGCAGCGCGTTTACCCGCTTCACCTACTAGCATCATCCAAGAACCTAGCGAAGTGAAACATGCTAGCGCTGTGAATGCTGATACGAATGGTGCTGTCCAGCTACCGAATAGCTCAGTGGTTGCCAATGCAAATGGCGCACCTGATGCCGCAACTTCAGAAGCAGGGAACATGCCGCTGATCATTTGAGTTGATAGGATATAAATCACACCTGCGATACCAGTACCCAGCATGGTTGCTAGCGGTACAGTGCGTTTAGGGTTTTCTACCATGCCTGTTGATACTGCGGCTGATTCCACACCAACGAATGACCATAGACAGATAAGAACCGCTGTCACAATCGCATGGCTATCCGTACCCGCAGATACGTTCCAGTTTTGGCTGTAAAGCGCAGTGTCGAAGTGCGTCCAACCAAACGCCGCTGTACCAACAACTGGAATGAGGATTAGAACAAGACCAAGCGTACATAGACGGCTTACCCAGCTACCACCAAGTAGGTTGACGAAAGTGAAGATCCATACCGATGCAATCGTCGCAATACCTGCTGGGATTGGGTCATTAAGCACAGGGAAGAATACTGAAAGGTAAGAAACACCTGTAATAGCAATAGCTAGGTTACCAATCCAGTTCGCGTGGTAATACAGCACGCCCGTTTGGAAACCAAAGACTGGGGAAACTTCGCCCGCATAAGCGATAGGACCACCTTCTTGAGGGTTTTTGGTTGCCAGACGAGCGTAAACAAACGCAAGGCTCAGTGCACCGATCAAACAGATCAGCCAGCTGAAAATTGAAACAGAGCCTACTGAAGCTAGGCTAGAAGGTAACAGTGCAATACCACTACCCATCATGTTACCGGCGACTACACCCGTACAGGCAATTAGGCCGATTTTTTTCGTATTCGATGACATAACATCTCCAAATCTATTCTACTCAAGTCAACGTGACTCAAACTGAACGGTTATTAGCGAGATGCTATGAAGTAGATACCTGCTCGACCTCGCTAAATTTCGAAGTGAAGACTACGCCCAAAAACTGGGAAAAAAATAAACTTGGCGTTATCAATAAAATGATTAGTTCATCAACATCAAGTTGAGATAAACATGATGAACACAAAAATATAAAACCATATTATTCATATGGTTATAAGGAAAACATCAAACCTTCTACCGATAGATAAACTCTCATCAACTCGTTGGTAATCGCGGCAAAAGTTATCAACCTCTATCAACTTCCCCGCCCCGAAGGGTTGATTCCCTGAACCTGTTGATTTCATAAACCTCTCCCTGATCGCGCTTTTTGACCCACATCAATATTCATCTCGCCTGCAAGAAAGCATCAGAATCATTCTCGCCAAATAACCCAGCCAGACACTCCATACAATCAATAGAGATAGAGATAGAGATAGAGATAGAGATAGAGATAGAGAAGAAAACCGGATATGTCTTCCCGTTGCAAACTTGCGTTACTGGCTCCTTCGTAAGTCATTACCCCACCGCCCACCCTTTTCACTTTTCGACAGCTACAAAAAAGCCCCTCACCGAAATGAGGGGCTAGTATTTGACTGACGTTGAGTGCGAGAGAATTAAAGCATTCGAACGACAGAAGGGTGAACAGCGCGATACATGGCGTAATCAATCGCCTTCATGTTACTTGGGAAGACCAAGTTTTCGCACAGCAGGTACGTCTCAACCGACGTATCAATATAGAAAGCTTCGCTGTAAGACTCACTGGCCAAATCCAGATCACCATCCAATTCAGCGTGTTTACCACGAATCACATAAGAAAGCACCGAATCACGTAACCTCAAAGCCTGCCCAAGATGCTGCTTGGCTGAAGCCATGTCACCAATAATGGTTTCGTGCAGGGCTAAAGCTTCATAAATTCGGGGTTGAATTGGCCCAACCATCATTTTTACGTTAGTTTCTAGTGCGTCACTCAACTGCTGCACTCGCCCTTTCTTCAACTCCTGTGAAAAATCGAGCACCTTCTGCACGTGGTAAGCAATTAATAACTCTGCCTGAACGTAAGCGTTATCTGGCTCAATTTCTAAAATGTTTTCCATCAAGTTGACGCCTTGGCGAAACTGCTTGGCATCCGAGACATTGAGATAATGGTTAGCTTGAACAAACAGCTCCAAAGCATCTGGGTTAATTGGCATTCCCGCCACCAGCATCGTGGATTTCAGCTTGGCATCCGGTACTTTCAGGACTTGCATCAAGTCTAACGACGCTTGTTGAAGCACTGTCTTTAAATGGCTGCTGGTTAACGCGTATTGACGACTAAACAACACCTTTTCAGATGAGTTATTGCGATATTCCACCTCTAAAAAGCTACCACCATCATTTTCACGAACCCGCACCACAACCGATTTGCCCGGCACAATACCCGAGGTAAACGACGTCTTCTTTAGCATGACTCGATAATCGCTCACTTGAGCAATGTCGGACATCAACTTTTGGGCAAACCCGTCTGCCAAGTCATAGCTTAACCCTTCGCTCGTGAAGTTATCTTGAAACTTGAATTCGATAAGGTGAGTATCGATGGCTTGAGTAATACGCACTTCCGATTGCTTGTAGGTAAACACGCCCATCACCACAACCAAGACACTGATCCAGATGAAGTTCATGATCCCCAGGCGCCACGGACTGATTTTATTTTTTTTCTGAGGGGCCTTTTTCTCTTTAGACATCTCACAGACCGCGCGAGTCAAAGGGCCAGCAGGAAAGGTGACGGCAGGTGCGATAGGTAGAGTATCTTCTTCTGATTCTTCAACAATAGGAGGAAGAGTTTCTGAATCACAATGACGACTTGCGAGGAATTCCTCGAGTGTCATTGGGGTCACATTCGCCACCAGCTTGTAACCACGTTTCGGCACTGTAATGACGTAGCTGGTATTTTCTTCCCGACCGTCCCGCAGTAATTTACGCAACTCAAAAATGGACTGAGTCACCACTTGATCGGTCACAATCGCCCCTGCCCAAACGTATTGGATCAATTCCTCACGATTGAACACCTCATTCGCATGCTCCGCTAGGAAATGCAGAAGATTAATTAAGCGTGGCTCAACAGTAACTTCCCTATCTTGTCGATACAGCTTATTTTCATCAACGCTTAAAACCCAGTCATTGATTTGAAAATAGACTCCAACCATGTATGAAAACTCTCGTATCTACAGACAGCGCTACGGCAGGAATCAAACAATGGTCAATTCCTACAGGTAACTAAAGGCGAGATTATAGGTGGGAAAACGGCGTGCACCTAGAAAAGCAAGCCGCCAAAAATGCAAACTTAAGTTAAGTGATGCAGAAATGAGACTACTCAAGTGCTGCAAGGATAGAACAATGAGTGGCATCATCATCCGTATGACCGCAGCAAGCATCATTGATCTTCTTCAAAGCTCGACGAATTTTCGTTAGCTCGTTAATTTTTCCATCAATCAGCTCTAACTTAGCAGAAGTAATAGCTTTAACCTCTGCACAGCTGTGTTCTGTTGCTTCTAGTTTGATTTCTAGTAGCTCTTTAATCTCATCCAGGCTCAGGCCCAGCTCTTTACCTTTAAGGATGAAGTGTACCTGCTTTTGATTCTCTTCATTATAGAGACGATAACCTGATTCACTTCGACCTGCGGGCTTTATCAGCGCGTTTTTCTCATAAAAACGCAGCGTATCTGCCGTCACACCACAACGTTTTGCCAGTTCACCTATCTGAAAC